>JAIQGF010000009.1:300000-384923 GCA_020072845.1 Terriglobia bacterium | reverse complement strand
TAGGCAAAACAAAGCTCGTCGGGGCCGCTGCCCCGGCGAGCACACCACCCGATCGGAACTCGAAATCGACTCTGCTGATCGGAAAAAATGTACACGCGATCAATCGCTGACCTAAAAGCAGTGCTTGATCAGAGTTTCCCTAAGACCTAAAACCTAGCTAGAACCTGCTCGGTTACTTCGGTTCCCTTGCCTATCATTTCCCCCCGGCATCTAATCTGCCCAGGTGCGGGATCAGAGCCATCGGCGCCGTTCCCTGGACGGCGAAAGTTTTGACATCGCCATGGTCGGCGGCGGAATCAACGGCGTGGCCATGGCGCGCCAGTGCGCCGCTGCCGGCCGGCGCACCCTGCTCGTCGAACAGCACGACTTCGCTTCCGGCACCACCAGCCGGTCCACCAGAATTATTCACGGCGGTTTGCGTTATCTGGAGCACGGCGAGATCGGGCTGGTGCGGGAATCGCTGCGCGAGCGCGAGCGCCTGCTGCGCACGAAACCACACCTGGTCCGGCCGATGCGGTTCCTGCTGGCGCTGCCGGCCGGAAGGCGCAGTGCGCTCGAGGTCCGCTTCGGATTGTGGCTCTATCGCCGTTTCACGCACGGTCGGCACGCGGCAAGGCCCGGCAACGACATCGCGCAGCTGGAGCGAACGCTCGATCACGGGGAGCGGTGGAGCGTCTTCGATTACGACGACGCGCAGTGCGAGTTCCCCGAACGGCTGGTTGCCGAGTGGCTGGGGGAGGCGCTGGCAGCCGGCGCCGAGGCGCGGAATTATACGCAGGCATTGCAGGTCGAAGTGGCGGACGGGCGCGTGCGGGGGCTGCGGTTGCGCGACCGGCTGGATGGAACCGAATTCCGCATCGAGGCGAAGTGGGTCATCAACGCGAGCGGGCCGTGGGCGGACGGGGTGGCGCGCTGTGCCGGAATCCGCAATTTGCGCATGGTCGGTGGGGTGCGTGGTTCGCACCTGGTGCTGCCGCGATTTCCGGGCGCGCCGCAGAGCGCGGTGTACACCGAAGCCATGGATGGACGGCCGATCTTCGTGATTCCATGGAATGGAGAACTGCTGGTGGGCACGACCGAGGTGGACGACACTGGCGACCCCGGCCGCACCCAGCCGAGCGAGGCGGAAATCGATTACCTGCTGGCATCCGCGCAGCGGCTCTTCCCTGCGGTTGCGCTGGGGCGCGATGAGATTCGCTATGCGACGGCGGGAGTGCGGCCGCTGCCGTTCTCACCGGGCAATCCGCTGGCGGCGATCACGCGCCGGCACGTGCTGCACGACCATCGCGACGACGGAGTCGCGGGAATGATTTCGGTGATCGGGGGCAAGTTGACAACCGCGGCGGCGGTGGCGCGCGAGTGCGCGCGCAAAATCGGGATTGAGGTGGCCGAGCCGCAATTCGATGCCGTGGCCCAGGCCGGCGAAGTGGAGAGCGCGGTGAGCGCTTGTCTGGGCAAAGGGGGCGCGGGCGGGCAGGTGACCGCGGAAATGGCGCGCGCGGCAGTGAGCTGGTTTGGACACGCCGGTGTGGACGTTGTGCGTTCCGCGGCGACAGACGCACGGCTGAGCGCTCCTATTTGCGACGGCTCGCTTCACATGGTTGCCGAAGCCGTGCATGCGCTGCGCAATGAACGCGCGGTCACGCTGGGTGACGTTTTGCTGCGGCGCGTGCCGGTGGCGCTGGCGGGTGGGTGGTCTAAGGAACAGACGCGGCAGGCGGCGGAAAGAATCGGCGCAGCGGCGGGGTGGAGCGGGGAGCGAGTGGGATGCGAGGTTGAGAAATTTGAGAATGAGCGCGAGCAGTTTCTGGTTAAAGTCGGCCAGGCGGTGTCTGTGAGTTCTGCGTAGTGCCTTAGCCTGCTAAAGCCGTCGTTCCATCCCATTCTTCTTCAATCGTCCCTACGGGACTCCGGATGTTTGGGTGATGTGCTCCCGGCACTGAAGTGCCGGGCTACTTTCAATCGCCGCTACGCGGCTTATTCTTCCTCAACGTTGTCGCGAGAAGAACGTTGTCGCGAGATTGCGGCGAGCAGAACGTTACCGCGAGAAGATCGTTACCGCGAAAAGAAAGTTTCCGCGAGCAGTTTGGTGTCGTCGGAAATAATTCCGTCCACGGCGAGTTGGGCGAACCGGCGCATATCGCGCTCCCGATTCACGGTCCACACAAAAACTTTCTTGTTGGCGGCGTGTAGCGCCTCGACGATTGCGCCGGTAACCAGGCGGCGTTCGAGAAACAGCGCCTGGATAGGCAGGCGAGTCCAGGCGGCAAGTTGGCGTTGCGAGTCGCAGATGAGGCCGAGGGGAAGAGTTTCGTCGGTTGCGCCGAGGCGCTCGATCACTTGCCGCAGGAATGACGAGATGAAATAGCCGCGCTGCGGCGGATGGTCGCGGACCATGGCGGCTACGTCGTTTTCCAGGCCGCTGACTTTCAATTCGATGTCGAGGAAGGCGCGGGCGGCAAATTTCTCCAGCACATCGGGCAGGCAGGGCGTGCCCGGAGGGAGTTGATGGTAGCGGGAAGTTTCCAGGTCGAGGCCGGCGAGGCGCGGGTCGTGGCAGATGACGCAGCGCCGGTCGGCGGTGAGGCGAACGTCGAATTCGAAACCGTCGCAACCGTGCGCTAGGGCGAGTTCGAAGGCGGCGATGGTGTTTTCGAGAGCGTCGCGGCGGGCGCCGCGGTGGCCGAGCAGGAGAGGTTTCTCGCGCAAAGCGTCAGTCGAGGTCGAAGTCGCGGATGCGGGGCTTGTCGGGCGTTTCCTTGGCACGCTTGACGGCTTCCTGGAATTTCTTTTCCAGCAGGTCGGCGCTGTTTTTCTGCGCCTGGACGGACTGTTGGAAGAGCGATTCCTTGCGGCTGTCCTGCTCTTTCATGGCGCGCGCCGCCTCTTCCAGGTCGGCGAAAGTCTTGGGCCTGACCGGGGCGGTGTGGGCAATGACCGCCTGCGTGGCCGGGTCAACCTTCAGCACGGCGCCGCAGCAGGGACATCCGATCTCAAACGCGGACGCGGGTTTAGCGGCGTTCTTGGGCATGGGGAAATGATACCAGTTGCGAGTTGTGAGTTGTGAGTTTTGAGTGGAAGCCCACATCTGTCAAAAGCGGGCAGGCGTGGGGCACCTTCAATTCACAACCCAAACTCACAGCTCAATACACACAACTCGCAATTCATTCCTTCCCCAACTGCCAGAGCAAGAAGCCGAACTCGTCGGTGAGGTCGTCAATTTGTTTGTTGATGGCAACGCCGCCGCGGGCGTGGCCGGCGCGGGTGTCGTAATGCAGCAGGATGGGATTGTGGTCGCCATTCTCGGCCTGCAGCAGCGCCGCCATTTTGCGGGCGTGCAGCGGGGCAACGCGAGTATCGGAATCGCCGGTGACGAACAGGACGGCGGGATACCTGGTTCCGGGCTTGACGTTTTGGTACGGCGAGTAGGCGCGCAGGACCTTGAATTGTTCAGCGCTGTCGGCGGCCGAGCCGTACTCCGGTACCCAGAAACGGGCAACCAGGAATTTTTCGTAGCGCAGCATGTCGAGCAGCGGATAGTCGCAAACCACGGCGCGGAACAGTTCGGGACGCTGGGTGAGCGCGGCCCCGACCAGCAGGCCGCCGTTGGAACCGCCGCTGATGGCGAGCTTCGCGGGACTGGTGTACTTGTGCGCGATCAGCCAATCGGCGGCGGCAAGGAAGTCGTCGAAAACATTCTGCTTGTGCTCTAGCATGCCCGCCTTGTGCCACTTCTCACCGAACTCGCCGCCGCCGCGCAGGTTGGGGCGGGCGTAGACACCTCCGTTGAGCACCCAGATCGCGGCCGAGGGGGAGAAGCCCGGCGTCAGGCTGATGCGGAAACCGCCGTAGCCGGTGAGCAGCGTGGGCAGATGGCCATCGAGCACAGTTCCCTTCTTGAAGACCAGGAACATGGGGATGCGAGTGCCGTCTTTGGATTCGTACCAGACTTGCTCGGTCTGGATCTGTTCGGTCGGAATGGGCACGGTGATACGCGCCCACTCGCCCTGTTTCCCGGTGGAAGCCGAATAACTGAAGATGGCGCGCGGCGTGGAAAACGAGCTGAAGCTGTAAAAGACCTCATCCTGGTTCCAGCGGCCGGCGACGAAAGCGGAGCCGATTTCGGGGAGATCAACCTCGCGCACGAATTTGCCAGCCGCGTCGAACACCTTGATATGGGTCACGACGTTTTGCAGATAGGCGACGAACAGTCTGCCGCCGGCGGCGACCGTCTCCTCGATGGGCGAAGCGGCCTCAGGAATGACGGTCTTCCAGTGATCGCGCGCGGGATTGCGGAGATCAATCTGGAGAATGCGGCTGTTGGGTGCCTCCCAGTTGGTCTTGACGTAGAGATGATCGCCGGCGATGTCGAAATCAAAGTTTGCGTTGATGTCGTTGACGATGGGACGAATGGGGCCGCCAGACTTCAGGTCCTGAAAATAGAGCTCGGTTTTCTCCGCGGCCGAGCCGTGGCTGACCTCCAGAACCAGATAGCGGCCGTCGGGCGAGAGGTCGGCGCCGATGTAGTCGCCGGTACCGAATTCACGGCCGAAGATTTCCTTGTCCGTGGCGGGATCGGCGCCCATGGTGTGCAGGTAGGCGCGCGGCCCGGCACCCGGAGTGTACTTGGTGTAGTAGAGCGCCTTGTGGTCAGGGGTGATGTCGAAACCGCCATAGCGCGCGGCGGGAAAAATATCGCTGAGCGGGCGGCGGGTGTTGACGTCGAGAATCGCGACCGTGGTTTCGTCGGCGCCGCCCTTGCGCTGCCCGTAGGCGAGCAGGCTGCCGTCCTCGGAGCCACCCTGAAGGACGACCGAGATGCTGCCGTCGGGCGTAAGCGTGTTGGCATCCACCAGCACGGTTTCCCTGCCTTTTTCGCGGACGCACAGCATGTCAAGATTCTGATCGGCGCGGCGGCGCAGGTAGAAGTAGCGATCGCCGCGGCGCGCCGGCATGCTGATGCTGTCGATCTTCATCACCTTCTCAATTTGCGCGTGCAAGGCGCTGCGACCGGCGTACTGGGAGAGCACTTTCTCGGTGTAGGCGTTCTGGGCGTCAATCCAGGCACGCGTCTCGGGACTGTTCTGGTCCTCGAGCCAGCGGTACGGGTCGGTGATGGCGACGCCCTGGATGGTGTCGGTGACCGCGTGGGCCGGAGTCGCCGGCGGCTTGGCCGCCTGCTCATCGGCGGCGCAGGCAAATGCGGCGCATGCAAGGGTGACAACAAACAGATGAAGAACGCGAGAACGCAGCATGAATAAGGTCCTCCGAGGTGGGAATGGAAAATGATAGCAGGTCGGTCGGTCTCTCGGGCGCAGTACGACGCAGCTATTCGGACGTGGTCACAAAGGGGACGAACTCACGTTATACTCGCGCCATGGCGTGCCACGAACTGGTCCAACTGCGCAAGCAGGCGACCCGGGTCAAGAACCAGATGGACGAGCAGCGCAAGAAAGCCCGCAGCAAGGCGAGTCACACGCGGCCTGGGCGGCCGTCGGGCAAGAGCGAGTACATCCCCTACCTGCAGCGCAAGCTGAGCCGGCTTGGGGACCGAATCGACCGCCATATTGCGCAGCATGGGTGCCAGGAGTAGGGGAAAGTAGGAATTGAGAAATCAGAAGTCAGAATGAAGAACTCAGAATGAAGAATGCTCAGGGGCCATTATGCATCCTGCAATCTGACTTCTTCATTCGTCATTCGCTAGGCGACGGCGCCTCTTTTCGGAAACGAGCGCACTGCCTTCTCTTCGCCGTCAAACACCTCAAACACGGTCACCAGCTTGGTGACTTGGAGCAACTCGCCGACACGGTGGGTCAGGTTCGCCAACTTGATGGTGCCGCCGATGCTGCGGGCGGAAGTAAAGAGGCCGACCAGCGTGCCCAGGCCGCCGCTGTCGATGTAGTTCACGTCCGCAAGGTTGATGACGATGTCTTTCGAGGTTTTGAGCAGTTCCTTGACGGCCTCGCGCAGCATGAGCGACTCGTCGCCGAAGATGATGCGGCCATGGCAGTCCACGACGGTGATGCCGTCAATCAGGCGCGTGTTCAGCTTCAGAGTCATAGCACACCTCCTGCAACCCCGAGCCGCGCAAATGTAGCCCGGTCGGCGCAGGAATGCAAGGGGAAGCGAGTTGTGAGTTGTAAGTTGTGAATCCTGAGTTGGGACGGCCAGTCCCGGATCGGCGCACCACCCGACCAGGCGCTTGCAACCGCCACCCACAACTCAAACTCACAACTGATAGAATCGGATTTTGCGATGGCTTACCAAGTCCTGGCACGCAAATACCGGCCACAGCGCTTCTCCGACGTCATTGGGCAGGAGCATGTCACCCGCACGCTGACGAACGCCATCGAGCAGGGGCGGGTTGCGCACGGGTACATTTTCAGCGGCCACCGCGGCATCGGCAAGACCACCGTCGCGCGCATCCTGGCCATGGCCCTGAATTGCCGCTCCGCCGATCACCCGATTGCCGAGCCGTGCGGGGTGTGCGAGTCGTGCACCGAGATTCGCGCCGGGAACGCGGTGGACGTGATCGAGATCGACGCCGCGACCAACCGCGGGATTGACGAGATCCGGGAACTGCGCGAGGCGGCGCGCTACCGTCCGGCGCGAGACCGCTTCAAGATCTGGATCCTCGACGAGGCACACCAGATCACCGACGCCGCCTTCAACGCGCTGCTGAAGACGCTGGAAGAGCCGCCCAGCCACGTGATTTTCATGCTGGCGACCACGCAGCCCGAGGATATTCCGCAGACCATCCGCTCGCGCTGCCAGCACTTCAGCTTTCATGCCGTCCGCTTCGATGAAATCGTCAAGCAACTGCGCGAGATCGCCGGGCAGGAGAAGATCGCCGCCGATGACAACGCGCTCGCCATGCTCGCCGAAGCCGGCGACGGCTCGATGCGCGATGCGCTCTCCATCATGGACCAGGCGATTGCCTGCTGCGGCGAGCGATTGACCCGCGGTGGCGCGTAATTCCGCCGAAGAGGCGCTGCGGCAGGTGGACCGGTTGCTCACCGAGGGCCACAACCCGGCGCACTTCGCGCGCCAGATGGTGCGCTTCCTGCGCAACGCAACCGTAGCCAAGGTGGCGGGAGCGGAGTCGCCGCTGCTGCAGATTTCCTTCGACGAACGGGCGCGCGTCGGGCGCATCGCGGGGCAGTTCAGCGAAGAGGACTTGGCGCGATTTTTGCAGATCATGCTGCGCACCCACGGCGAACTCGGGTACAAGCAGGAGCAGCGCTTCCATCTCGAGCTGGGCCTGCTCAAGCTGGTGCACGCGCAACGCTTGCTGCCGCTGGAACAGATTCTGAGCGACGCCCAACCGGCTGCGGGTGGGGCGACTGCCGGCGTCGGGCGGGTCTCTGACCCGCGCACCCGGGTCGGCGACCCGGGCCACACAGTCCCTGCCCGCGGGCCGCACTCAGGCGGACCTTCGCCCTTGGAGAGCGACCGGGCACGAAAGAGCGCAGCGCCGCCCGATTGGGAAGGATCACGGACGCCCAAAGCAGCTTCCGCCGTGCAGCCGAGTGGATTGGGCAGGAGCGCCGGAACCGCGGGGCTTGGTGAAGAGAGCGGAGTTCAAGTTTTGAGTACTGACAGTGCTGTCGCGGTGGCGCGTAATTCCGCCACGGAGCCGCCGGAAGTCTCGCGCGCCGAGCTGCAGGCGCAGGTGATCGAGGCCCTGGAACGGGCGAACTCGCGCACACCGATCGTGGAAGTGGCCCCCGAAGGCGCCGAGTTGGTGATCAAAGTCGGTATGGCGCAGACCCTGGTGGATGCGGGTTTGGCCTTGAGCGAAGATGCGCGGCAAGGCGCGCTTGCAGCGGCCGTCAGAGCGTTGGGACGCCCGGTGAAGCTGCGGGTTGTCGGGGTCGCCGGCAATGGCGGCAAAGCGGCAGCGGCCGGCGCGGCGCGCCCGGCGAATGGTCCGGGAGCGCGCAACCGTGCTGCCGATGACCCGGTGGTGCGGCGAGTGCAGGAAAAATTCAGCGCGCAGATACGAACCGTGATTGATCACCGGGAAAAGCGGTAAGACAGTACCGAGTACTGAGTACCTAGTACCGAGTTGTTTTGCTCCGTACTCACGCTCAGTACTCAGTACTAGGTACTCGCTATGGGCGGATTCAATCCAAAGCAGCTTCAAGAACTGATGTCGCAGGCCAAGCGGCAATACGACGACCTGCAGCGCAAGATGCAGGAGATCGTGGTGGAAGCCTCGTCGGGCGGCGGGTCGGTAACCGTGAAAATGAACGGGCAGAAGCAGGTGCTGTCCATCACGATGGATCCGGAAACGGTGAAGTCGGGTGACATCGAGATGCTCCAGGACCTGGTGACGGCGGCGGTGAATGCGGCGGTGCATAAGGTGGACGAGCAGATGCAATCGACCGTCGGCGGCATGCTGGGCGGGATGGGAATGCCATTTTGATTTGGTAATTTGGTAATCGGGTAATTTGGTAATTTTCAACGAGTGCCCGCTGTGTTCGAGTGCCGTGCCGAATTCCAGATTAAGAAATTACCAAATCACGAAATTACGAAATTACCAAATGTCTAAGTTTGCCGAGCCGATGGCTCGCCTGATTGACGAGCTGAAGAAGCTGCCGGGAATCGGCGCCAAGAGCGCGCAACGGCTGGCCTTCCATATTCTGCGCTCCAGCGACGACGATGCCGAGGCGCTGGCCGCCGCGGTTCGCGACATCAAGGCCCACCTGCGTCTGTGCTCGGTCTGCAACAACATCACCGATATTGATCCCTGCTCCTACTGCAGCAGCGCGACGCGCAACCGGCGCCTGGTGTGCGTGGTCGAAGAACCGACTAACATCGCGGCCGTCGAGAAGACGCGGCAATACAACGGCGTCTACCACGTGCTGCACGGGTCCCTCTCACCGCTGCACGGAGTCGGGCCGGAGCACCTGCGGATATCGAACCTGGTGCGGCGCATAGATGCCGGCGAGGTGGACGAAGTCATCCTGGCAACCAACCCGACGGTGGAAGGCGAGGCCACGGCGGTGTACCTGTCGCAGCAAATCCGGCGGCCGGGAGTCAAGGTCACCAGAATCGCCACCGGAATTCCCGCCGGCAGCGACATCGAGTACGCCGATGAGGTCACCATGCTGAAGTCGATAGAGGGGCGGCGGGAAATGTGAGGAGAAGGTTCTAGGTTTTAGGTTTTAGGCTTTAGGCTTTAGGTTTTAGGATTCGGGCTTCAGGCGCGGGACATTCGGGCGGCAGACCGGCCTAAGCCTTTCCGTTGCGTGTGCAACAAATGTGCCACTTCCCGGCACCGGTTGCCTTCTTGCTCCACGTTATTAGATCGTACTGCTGTTTAGTTTCTATCACTTATATCTGTCTCCTAATGTATTTCATCAATTTCAGACTGGTATGCCGTTTGCATATAGACCACACCAGCCTGCTCGAAACACGAGCGGGAAGCAATTTTCGACGGGCTGGCGAGCCGGCCGAACCGAGACCATCGGTGCTCTCCGCCCCTGCCGCCGTGGCTGTAAACGCAGCCCAGCGGCCAAGAGGGAAAACCGGGCGAACCAGTCCGGTTTTTCTTTTTTTGGCAAGCCAGTTTTTCGGGTTATCAGTTCTTCCGGAGAGCGGTTTACCCGCGCAATTTCGCCAGCAGATCCTGGGGATGGACGGGCTTGGCCAGGATCTCGAATTCGTGTCCCTGGGCGCGCGCGCTCTCCAGCAGGTCGGCCGTGGCCGCCTGACCGGAAAACAGCAGGATCTTGCATCCCGGCAGGAACTTGCGGATGTTGATGGCGGCCTCGATGCCGTTCACGTCGGGCATGATGACATCGCTGATGATCAGGTCGGGCCTGACAATGCGGGCGCGCTCGACGGCCGCTGTCCCGGTATAAACGGCGGAAGCATCGAAGCCATGCTGGTTGAGAATGATCGCCAGGGTATCGGCGATGACGCGTTCGTCGTCCACCACCAGCACCTTGGGCTTGGCCGTCTTAACAGTCATGCGAGCTGCTGCCTCTCAACCGGATCGCTTTCTCGGCCCATACGACAGGCAGGGCGCCGTAGTAACTGCAAACGCCAATTATAACAACCGGCGCGGGAGATGGCGCAGGCTGAGGGTTGCAAGCGCGCTCCGAACGAAGTAGGCTTCTGGAAACTGCAGCCAGTCCCGGCTGCCGCGTGCGCGGCCGCCGGTCTCGAAGGAATCGGGAGCTTCCGCCATGTCCGTGCTGTCGGCCACCTCGCTCGTTCCATCTGCCGTGCCCTCACCCGTGTTGCTCTACGTCGAAGGGGCGGAGCAGCGCAATATCGTGCTGGAGCGGCTGCCGTTTGCCATTGGCCGGAAGACCGGCAAGGACCTGGTCATCCCGGACTCGCGGGTGTCGCGCGACCACGCGCAGATCCTCTGCGAAAACGGCGCGTACTACATCGTGGACCAGAACAGCCGGCACGGCACGTTCGTGAACGGCATTCGCCGCGAGCGCCACAAGCTGGAAGCCAACGACCGCATTGATTTCGGCGCGCGCGATGCCGCCTACGTGGTTTTCAATCCGGACAAGCCGCATACCAGCTCGGCGGCGGAGTTCCTGAGCCAGATTTCCATGATGCCGGTGAGCACCGGCAGTTCCGACCTGGAAAAGCTCCGCCTGTTCCTGGAAGCGGCCCGCAAGCTGAACACCACCGGCGTGCTTTCCGATGTCCTGATGTCGCTGCTGGATTCCACGCTCAAGCTCACCAAGGCGGAGCGCGGTTACGTCTTCCTCCGAGGCACGGATGGGGCCATGCGGCTGGCCGCGGGACGCAACGCCAAGGGCGAGCAGTTGCTGGATGACAGCACGATTTCCAAGTCCATCCTGGAAGAGGCGGCCAGCGCGGCTTCGGAATTCATGGTGAGCGACACCAGTTCGTCCAGCGATCTGGCGGGACGAAACAGCATCATCGCCTACGATCTGCGGACCGTGATCGCCATCCCGTTGCGGCGCACGCAAACCCAGTTCGCGGAAAAATCCACGACCGATGACGGCCAGCCGCAGGTGCGCGGCGTGCTCTACATGGACAGCCGCTTCGCCTCGCGCGACATTTCCGCCGTCAGTCACGATATCCTGCGGGCGATCGCGACGGAAGCGGCGGCGCTGGTGGAAAACGCGCATCTGGTACAAGCGGAGGAAGCATCGCGCCGTTACCAGCAGGAACTGAACATCGCCGCCAACATCCAGCAGCGGTTGATGACCGTCTCCATTCCCGACGTGCCGTTCGCCTCCATCCGCGCCACCAACCTGGCTTGCAAGGACGTTGGAGGAGACTTTTTCGACGTGGTGATGACCGACGAGGGCCTGGCGGTGCTGGTGGCCGACGTATCCGGAAAAGGAATTTCCGCAGCGCTGCTGGCCTCGATCCTGCAGGGCATGATCTATTCGCAACTGATCGCCAATATGCCGCTGGACGAAATCGTCAGCACCGCCAACGCGTTTCTCTGCCGCAAGGTGATGGGGCAGAAATACGCTACCCTGCTGCTTTCGCGCCTCAAACCCGATGGCGAGCTGGAATACGTGAACTGTGGGCATGTGCCGCCGGTGCTGGTGGCGGGAGGAAAGATCGAACGGCCCCGGCAGTCGAGCAACGTACCCGTGGGCCTGCTGGCCGGGGCGGAGTTTGAGTGCGCCAAAATCAAGCTGCCGCCGGGCGGGCGCTTCGTCATGGTCACCGACGGGGTCACGGAGGCGGAAGACGCCAGCGGCGAGTTCTACGGCGACGACCGCCTGGAACAATCCGCCAATTGCGACACGCCCTACGAAAGCATCTTTTCCAGCGTGAAGACATTCTGCGGCAACACGCCGCTGAACGACGACTGCACCATTCTGGAGTTGCTCTACAAGCGGTCTGAACCGTCTGGCGCATCGTCGGTGGACCAGTAACCCGGGTTTCCGGTTCTCGCCATCGTTCCTGCCGAATAGCGAGCGGCCGGATGACCGATAGACCGATCCGCCACAGACCGATTATTCTGGCGAACGCATGCCGTCCGCGTCTGAGCTGTGCACGTTGACGCTCACCGAAGCCGCCGCGCTGGTGGCTGACAAGGCGGTCTCTCCCGTCGACCTCACGCAAGCTTGCCTGGAGCGCACTGAGCGGCTCAATCCCGCGCTCAACGCATTTATCACGGTTACGCGCGACAGCGCGCTGGAGCAGGCGCGACTTGCCGAGCGCGAGATTGCGAACGGACGCTACCGCGGGCCGCTGCACGGAATTCCGGTCGCCCTGAAGGACCTGATTGATACCGCGGGAGCGCGCACCACCGCCGCCAGCGCGCTTTTTCAGGAGCGCGTGCCGGCGGAGGATGCGGCCGTGGTGCGGCGCTTGAAGGTCGAAGGCGCCGTGCTGCTCGGCAAGACCAACCTCCACGAATTCGCGTACGGCGGCAGCGGCGTGGTCAGCTACTACGGTGCGGCCCGCAATCCATGGGCGCGGGCGCACATCACCGGCGGATCTTCGTCAGGATCCGCAGCGGCGGTGGCGGCGGGAATGTGCTTCGCCGCTTTGGGCAGCGATACCGCCGGTTCCATTCGCCTGCCTGCCGCGTGCTGCGGGATCGTGGGAATGAAACCGACCTACGGGCTGGTGAGCGCGCGCGGGGTGGTTCCGCTGTCGTGGTCGTACGACCACGTGGGTCCGATGACACGCAGGGTGCGCGATGCGGCGCTCGTCCTGCAGGCCATCGCCGGTTACGATGCCGGTGACAGCACCAGCCGCGAGTTGCCGGCCAGCGATTACGGCGAAGGGTTGGAACAGGACACGCACCGGCTGCGCCTCGGGATCGTGCGGCAGTTTTTCTTCGATGACCTGGACCCGGAAGTCGCGGCCGCCATCAACAACGCGCTCCAGGTGTTGGAAACGCTCACCAGCGGCCTGAGCGACGCCAGCATGCCCATTGATACCGACCGGACGGTGCAGGCGGCGGAGGCGTACGCCTACCACGCACAATTTCTCGCTGAGCGCGCCGGGCTTTACCAGCCGGAAACGCTACGGCGCATCCAGCGCGGCGAATCGGTTGCGGCCAGGGAATACATCCTGAAGCGGATCGAATTGGACCATCTGCGCCGCGCCGCCGCGGACCTGTTCGCCGATTACGATCTGCTGATCACGCCCACGTCGCCGGTGACTGCCCCGGCGCTGGCGGAACTGCAGGCGAATCCGGACGACTTGCGACGCCGCGAACTGATCTTGCTGCGCAACACGCGGCCCTTCAATGTGCTCGGGCTGCCGGCGGTTTCGGTGCCGTGCGGATTCACCCGCGGCGGGCTGCCCATCGGGTTGCAGATTGCCGGCGCGCCCGGCGACGATGCCCGCGTCCTGCAACTGGCGCATGCCTACGAGCGGGCAACGGAATGGCACAAGAGAATTTGTAATTGGTAATTTGTAATTGGCAATTTGGTTCGGGGCGCAACCTGGCGCGAACTTGCGGTCGCAATTGCAAATTACCAATTTCAAATTACAAATTGCCGAGGTTCTCATGCTCACCTTCGATTCGGTCAAGATGGACTTCCCTTCCGACACGAACATCATCATCGGCCAGTCCCACTTCATCAAGACGGTCGAGGATGTTTACGAAGCGATCGCGACCACGGTCCCACAGGCAAAATTTGGGCTGGCGTTCAACGAAAGCTCCGGCCCGTGCCTGACGCGCTCCGAAGGCAACGACGATGAACTGCGCAGCGCGGCCATCCGCAACGCGCAGTTGCTTGCCGCCGGACACGTGTTCGTGGTGCTGATCCGCAACGCGTTTCCGATTAACGTGCTCAACGCCGTGCGGCAGGTGCCCGAGGTGTGCAACATTTTCTGCGCGACCGCCAACCCGGTCGAGGTGGTGGTGGCGCGCGGCGAGCAGGGCGGCGGCATCATGGGCGTGATTGACGGCAGCGCGCCCCAGGGCGTCGAAGGCCCCGACGACGTGATTGCGCGGCACTCGTTTCTGCGCAAGATTGGGTACAAGCGGTAGGCGCTAGGTTTCACGTCTTAGGTTTTGGGCGCCGGCTAAGTGGGCGCGAAGTACGTGAACGGTCAATTCTTGATGACTGTCGAAAGTGAAGTCGGAAGGATGCACCAAGGTAAGCATCAAGCGTGCTGCGCGCCCGGTTCTGAGACGGCGCCTGTGCTATACTGTTCCAGACGCTAGTGACCACGGTTCGCTTGTGGTGCGGCAGTCGGTTGAAACAGCCGGTCTGACCCTTCCTTCGATTCCCTGCTCCCCGTTCGTTCCCAGCGCAAAAACCCTACGAGCGGCTTCCTTTGCACAGTCGCGAATCGCATCTTTTGCGTGCGTCTCGCGAGACGCCTCTCCAGAAAGATAACGATTCGAATGACAAGCTTTACCGAACTGCCTCTCTCTCCTGCTTTGCAGCAGAGACTGGCCGCCTGCCAATTTCACACTCCCATGCCGATCCAGTCGGAAGCGATCCCGCACGCACTTGCGGGCAAAGACCTGATGGCCACAGCCCATACCGGCACCGGTAAGACGCTGGCGTTCCTGGTACCGATGATCGAGCGGCTGCTGCAGTCGCCCCGGTCGCGGACCATCGAAGCCCTGGTGCTGGTGCCGACGCGCGAACTCGCCATGCAGGTGCATGAACAATTCGAGCAGTTGCGCGGAAAATCAATTGCCCCTGCGGCGCTGGTGATCGGCGGCGTCGGCGAAAAGGGCCAGTTAGACGCAATCCGCTCCGGCGCGCGCTTGTTGGTGGCCACCCCCGGCCGGCTCGAGGATTTCCTCGGGCGCAGGCTGGTGGATCTGCGCCAGGTCAAAGTGCTCGTCCTCGACGAGGCCGACCGCATGCTCGACATGGGATTCCTGCCGGCCATCCGCCGCATCGTCGGCGAACTGTCCCGGGAGCGCCAGACCATGTGTTTTTCCGCGACCCTGGAAGCCTCGGTTGCCGGGCTGGTGAGCGAATACACGCGCAACCCGGTGCGCATCGCGCTGGGCTCCACGCTCAAGCCGGTGGACAGCGTGGAACTGCAGGCGTTCGAGGTCGCAACGTCCGACAAGTTCCAGGCCTTGTGCCACCTGCTGCGCAGCGAGAAGGGGCGCACGCTGGTCTTCGCGCGCACCAAGCGGGGCACAGAGCGCCTGGCCAAGCACCTGGTGCGCGACGGCTTCCTGGCCGCCATGATTCATGGCGACCGCTCGCAATCGCAGCGCACGGGCGCGCTCGCCGGCTTCGACGAAGGCCGCTTCAAGGTGCTGGTCGCCACCGACGTCGCTTCCCGCGGGCTCGACATCCAGGATGTAGCGCACGTGATCAATTACGATCTGCCGACACTGCCGGAGGATTTTATTCATCGCGTCGGCCGCACCGGACGGGCCGGAGCGCGCGGACGCGCTTCCACCCTGGTCTCGCCCGCCGAGACGCTGGAATTGCGGAACATCGAACGGGTCTTGAAGCTGCGCCTGCAGCGCAAGGAGATCAACGCCGATATCGCGGCCGAAAGATTGTCCCGTCCGCGGAATACGCTCGTCGGCCGCACCTTGCAACCCTTGCCCGGCGAATTTTTCGCCTGATGAGAGATCGGGAAACCTGTGCGCGGCGATTGGGGATCATCGCAACGCCGCGCATGGGTAGTACCTGCCCCGCGGGTCATTGACTTCCCTGCGGGTAAGGACTAGGGTTAAGGTTGAGCGAGATTCTCTCCTCTTTCAGATTCTCTGAACTAAGTCAGCTCATCTGAAGTATTCCCTCTTAGCTGCCAGAACCAGTCGTGCGCGACTGAGTCTGTTCCAGGGTGGAGCGTCCATGCCAATCGACAACGAAACCGGCACAGTGGAAACTTCACGCGCCGCCCATCACATGGGATAAATCAGGAGGAGTTGTTGCTCAAAACCGAACCGAAACCGCCCCAAGATGAAGTGATCGGGTACTGTCCCGGCTGCGATCAGCCCATCAGCGAAGGACAGCCAAACAAACTGGTGCTGGGCCAGCTCTTCCACACCGCGCATGCTCCTCGCGCAGAAAAGTGGGGCTAGCATGCGCCCAAGTCAGACCTTCCAAAAACGGCAGAAAGAGCTGGCACGCCAGGAAAAACAGCGCGCCAAGGCTCAGCGCAAGCAGCAGAGAAAGCTTGAGAAGCAGGTGCCCGCCGAAGATATCGTCCAGCAGAGCGGCGAATCCGGCCACTCCCCTGACGGAGATATCCAGTGAACGCTCTGAGCACAAACTGCGAGTGCGGGCACGAGAAACGTGACCACGTGTTTCCGCTGATCGGGAAACACGGTCACGGCAAGTGCAAGGTGTGTCTGTGCGACCGGTACAGCAAGGTTCAAGTTCAGGCCCGCGAAGTGGCCGCCACAGAAAAGGCAAGCCAACCATGAGCAGCTCTGCGGCCCATAAGCAAGCCTCCCCCATGACACGGGTGCTCGAACGACTCGAGCAGAAGTGCTGTCCCCAAGGATTGCATGTCATCCTCGAGGAACTGCGCTGGATGGGAGACCGGTCCACGACGTACGAGCAATTGTCAGATGCGGTGCGTGCGGACCTGCGCGCCCCTCATCCACGGATCCAGCGCGTAGCCGAAGGGGTTTACTGGTTCGCGGAATTAGACATTCCGCTGGGGTGGTCCCTCTTCCGCGACAGGCGGATGCTCCCCTGTTTTTACCGCCGATATCCGCCCGCCATCTCCTGGGAGGAACTGGATCTCCCCGAGAACGTCCTTCCGCCCCCGCCCCGGCCGTCGCGCCAGGCGTAACCGCGGTTCTCCCTCACTGCTTGCGCTTCACGCTGTTGCCCAAACAGACCAGAAAGATCGCGCTCTTGCCCGCGGCATGCGGCGAGAAGAAGTTGACGACATCGTCGTCATAGAAGGTCAGGCCGCTGGCGCCGAGATGCTGCGCGTAGGCGGCCAGGTAGATCTTGCCGCCGAGAATGCCCGCTTCCAGTTGCGCCGCACGATAGCCGCGGTTGCCATAACGCGCCAGGATGGTGTGGAGGTCGGCGAGGAAAAAAACGTTCGCGGCAGCGTCGGCAGGCAAATCCTGCTCGAGTCCGAGATAACCGGCCTGCCGGCGGAAGTCGCCTGGCTTCAGCAGTTCCAGTTCGCGCCGATCGCGATGGAAGTAGTACGCGCCCGGCAGCAAGCCATCCACGGCGTTAACCAGCACGTAGATGTGGCTGAGTTGCGCTCCCGAAGGGTTGTGGAAGTCGGCGGGAAATCCGCGGGTAGATCGGTCCAACACGGTGGCAAGCTGCGCCAAACTGATCGCTTCGCGCTTGAACTGGCGAGTCGAGCCGCGGCGGAGGATCACGCGTTCGATGGCATCACGCGCGAGTTCCTCTTCCGGCGCCGATGGCAGCGCGATGGCGGGCCCGCGCAGCTCGACGGCATCGCCGGGCGTCGGTGGTTCGCGCCAGGCGCGGACCTCGCCGGCAGTGGCCAGCGATGACGCGGCGTGCATCTCGCGCATGGCGGGATAGTCCACCTCGTGGTCGGACAGCGGCAGAGTTTCCAGGTGCAGCGGTGGCAGCGGCGGGGCGGACGGAAGGTCGAAAGTGGCGGTCGAGCCGACCGTCACCAGTGAAAACGCGACCTCGTGATCGGTATCGAGATCGAGCAGCTCATTCACCGGATCATCGCTGAAGCCCATCAGCAAGGTCGCCGGCAACTGCGTGGCGGTGCACATGGCCAGCAGGTTGGCGAGGATGGTGCCGTTGTCCCAGCCGAAATGGCGATAGGTCCGCGCCTGGTACTTCCACGCGTTGCGCCAGTACGTTCCCGTGCAGATGATGGTGACTGGAGCCGCTGCGACCGCCGGGTGTGCGCCCGTGGCCTCGACCAGCACGCGGCGGAAATCGCCGGCACGCAGCAAGCGCAAGCCAAATTCGGCAGGCGCAAACTGGTACATGCCCGCTTTCAGTTCCGGCAAATCGCCGCAGACCACGTACAACTCGACTTCATACAACGCGCCCGTGCAGGCCGCCGCGCGCATGTAAATTTCGCCGCCGGGATAGGTCTTGTGCCTGGTGATCCCCGCCGAGAAATACAGCAGCAGGGCGAGATCGTGCAAGGCCGGCATCCTGGTCCCGGCGGGGCGAACATTCTCCGCGATTACCGAAAGCGCCGCCATGCCGGTCTGCGGCACTTCCTTCGGCAGTCGAATGGGATTAAGGGTGGGATAAATCTTGAATGGCAGCGGCCGGTTCGACCAGTCCAGGTAGTGCGGGTTAGTGCGCACGCTCTGGTAGGAGTGCTTGGTGCCATTGTGATACCGCCAGGCAATCCCCGTGTCGGCGTTGTTGGGGCCAGATGGCATGGAAAGCGCGTCGAGCAGCTTGCAAGACTACGTGACCGGCAGCGTAAACGAGAACACCGATCCGCGTCCCAGTTGGCTGGTCACGGTGATGGTTCCGCCGTGCAGTTCGACGATGGCCTTGGCGATCGCCAGTCCCATGCCGGTGCCCTGCATGGAGACTCTCTGGTTCCGCCCGCGATAAAACTTTTCGAAGATCATTCCCTGCTCAAGATCGTCGATGCCGGGGCCGTGGTCGGCGACAGAAGTGACCAGTTGCCGGTCGCGCAGCTCGGCGGTGAGATGGATCGGCGTCCCCGGCGGCGAATACTTGCCGGCATTTTCCAGCAGTTGCGCCAGCACTTCCGAAATCCGATTCAAGTCCATAGGCACTGGCGGCAGCGTCTCCGGAACGGCCACTTCCACGGTGTGGCGCTCCAGCGCGTGCCTGGACTCCAACAGCGCCAAATCGACTGCTTCCCGGATGTAATGCGGCTCGAAGAGGAGTTCGACCTGGCGGGCATCGAGTTGCGCGACTTCCGCGGCCTCGCCGACCAGCCGGTTCAGCCGGTCGCTCTCCTCATTGATCACCGTGGCCAACTCTTTCAATTGAGGCTGGTCCAGTTCCACCTCCGACAGAAGCGTTTCCGCCGAAGCCTTGATGGCGGTAAGCGGGGTGCGAAAATCATGGGTCACCGCATCCAGCAACAGGGAGCGGAGCCGGTCGCTTTCACGGGTGGCCTCAGCCTTGGTCAGCTTTTCCATGGTGGAGGCGCGCTCGATGGCGATGGCGACCAGGCTTCCGATCGCCTCCAGCGTTTCCCGGGACATGCTGCACCCCACGACGCCCATGCTGCCGATGGAGCGAACGCCCATGCGCAGCGGCATGAAGCACATGCCACGTTCGCGATCCAGCACCGGCTCTCCCCGGCCGCTCACCGCCTTCAATTCGTCGATGGGGATGAGCGATTGCACGCTGATATCGGAGAAATAGGTCTTCTGCTTGTGGTCCAGAAACACGGCGGCACCGGTCACTCCAAAGGAGTCGACGATATAGGAGGGCACGCTGTTGAGAAGGCCAAAGACGTTTTCTGAGACCAGCAGTTGCTGGCTGAAAGCGTACAGCCGCTCCACCTCGCGGCGGCGCTGATGGGAGTGCAGGGCCTCGCGGCGCGCGCGCTCCGACAGGTGGCTGCCGATGATGGCCGTAATCAGAAAGGCAATCAGCGCCACCCAGTTTTGCGGGTCGGCGATGGTGAGTTTGCCAACCGGCGGCAGGAAAAAAAAGTTATAGCCCAGCGTTGCCAGCACCGCCATGAAGATGGCGACCCGCAAGCCCCAAAACGCGGAGACGGCAAGAATCGCGAGTAAAAAGGTGAATCCCACGGTGGTGGGATTTACGTGGATGACCCGGAAATAGATCCAGCCGATCACGAAATTGATCGCGGCCGCGACCAGGAAGCGTAGGATCAATTGCGCTGGTCTTCTCACGCCGAGATTGTAATCGACAGCGCGTCCCGATCTCGTCGAAAATAGCCGCGATGCCGAAAACACCTGAGCAATGGCTGGAAGAAGCGGCCCCGCAAAAGCGGCAAGGGATCTTCAAGCTCTTCCTGGGTTACGCCCCGGGCGTCGGCAAAACCTACAACATGCTGAGCGAAGGCGCCCGCCGCCGGAGCCGTGGCGAGGACGTGGTGATTGGGGTGGTGGAAACCCATGGGCGGATGGCGATCGCCGAACTCGCCAGCATGCTCGAGACCGTACCGCGTCGGCAGATGACGTACAAAGGCGCGCCCTTCGAGGAAATGGATCTGGACGCCATCCTGGCGCGCAAGCCGCAGGTCGCGCTGGTGGATGAGCTGGCCCACACCAATATCGAGGGCAGCAAGCATCGCAAGCGCTACGAAGACGTCATCGAGTTGTTGGACGCGAACATCGACGTGCTCTCGACGATGAACGTGCAGCATGTCGAGAGCCTGACCCCAATGGTGCAGAGCATAACCGGTGTCCAGGTGCGGGAGACCGTTCCGGACTGGGTCATCCAGCGGGTCAATGAGATCGTGCTGGCCGATCTGACGCCGGAGGCACTGCAGAAGCGCATGAGCCGCGGGGACATCTATCCGGTGGACCGTGCCGAGCGGGCCTTGGGCCATTTCTTCCGTCCCGGCAATCTGATTGCATTGCGTGAGCTCGCCCTGCAGCAAGTGGCCCGGGCGGTGGATCGGAGCCTGGAGTCTTACCTGGCAAAAGAGGGCGCAGAGCTCAGCGTGGGGATACGCGAGCGCATTGGCGTGTGCATCAGCTCCAATCCTGCGGCGCAGTACCTGATCGCGCGGGCGGCGCGCATGGCGCAGCGTATCGACGCCGAGTTTTCCGTGATTTATGTGGACGTCGGAGTCGACGAGACGCCGGAGAACCAGCGCACCCTGGCGCAGAACATTCGCTTTGCGGAAAATCTGGGTGCGCAGGTGATTCGCACCGAGGGCAAGAGCGTAGCCGAAGCGGTTGCGAAGGTCGTCCGCGAAAAGCGCATCACCCAGGTGGTATTCGGGCGGTCCGCCCAGACGGGATGGCGTAAGTACCTTTACCTTTCCGCCATCCACAGGTTCCTGCGGGACGCTCCGCCCGTCGACGTTCACATCGTGACGCAAGAGATGAAGTGAGTATGGTCGACGAGAAGCACAAGATCCTGATTGTCGACGATGAGCCGCAGATCACGCGGGTGCTGAAGACGACGTTGTCGAGCCGAGGTTATTCGACGCGCACCGCCGCCGACGGTGATGATGCGCTGCAAGTGATCAAGGAGTGGTCACCGGACCTCCTCATCACCGACCTCCGCATGCCCAACATGGACGGTCTCCAACTCTGCCGGCATCTTCGGACAAAATCCCAGATTCCGATCATCGTCTTGTCGGTGCGAGGCGAAGAACGCACCAAGGTAGAAGCGCTGGACGCCGGCGCCGACGATTACGTCACCAAGCCGTTCAGCACCAATGAACTGCTGGCGCGCGTGCGCGCCACCCTGCGGCGCGCCTTAGCAGCGCAGCCACCGGAGTCGCCGGTCATCGCGATCGGGGATTTCCGTATTGACCTGCAAGCGCACAGCGTTCAGGTCAAGAATCAAGAGGTACGGCTGACCCCGAAGGAATTCGACGTTCTGGTGTATTTGGCGCAACGCGCCGGCAAGATCGTGACGCACCGCGCATTGCTGGCGGCGGTCTGGGGTGACACCAGCACGGAGCAGCCGGAATACCTGCGCGTCGTGATTGGCCACCTGCGCAAAAAGCTTGAGGCGGATGAAGCCGCCCCGCGCTATATCATCACCGAACCCTGGATCGGGTATCGCTTCAATCCCGGAGATGAGTAGCCTGGAGGCGGAGTCACAGCGGGTTTGAGGGCAAACCGGATCGTAGAAAAGACGGCAGCCGGAACGAAATGGCGGGGACGACGAGACTCGAACTCGCGACCTCTGCCGTGACAGGGCAGCGTTCTAACCAACTGAACTACGTCCCCGGCTCTCAATCCCCAGTCGGTCAAAAGCGGCCCGACTGGGGGCCCCTGGCAACCGGAATCGCCAAGAAGTGGTGGGCAGTGCTGGACTCGAACCAGCGACCTTCTGCTTGTAAGGCAGACGCTCTAACCAACTGAGCTAACCGCCCCTGCAGGAGGGGCTTATTTCAAGCTCCAAGTCAGTATACGTGAGCGGGAAAAGAGCGGTCAAACCCGCGCCACTGCCGCATTCCGGAGCAGAATTTGCGAGTCTATCTCGCCCGCGAGACAATCAAACCGGATTGGGCCTTCGTGAAGCCAGGGGCCGGGAGCCTGCTTGAAGATCGGCATTACATGCTATCCGACGTACGGCGGCAGCGGGGTGGTGGCCACCGAGCTCGGCATCGAGCTGGCGCAGCGCGGCCACGAGGTGCACTTCATCACCTACGCGCAGCCCTTCCGGCTTTCCGGGCCGCAACCCAACGTCTGGTACCACGAAGTCGAGGTCTCGCATTACCCGCTGTTCGACTACCCGCCGTATGACCTGGCGCTGGCGACGCGCATGGCGGAAGTGGCGGAGATCTACGCGCTCGACCTGCTGCACGTGCACTACGCCATCCCGCACTCGGTGAGCGCGTACCTGGCGAAGCAGATGATGGCAACGTCGCAGAACAAGCGGCGGCTGCCGTTCCTGACCACGCTGCACGGGACCGACATCACGCTGGTGGGGCAGGACCGCTCGTACCTGCCGATCACGCGCTTTTCCATCGAGCAGAGCGACGGCGTCACCGCCATCTCGAAATACCTGCGCGAGATTACGCTCAAGGAATTCGGGCTCGCCAATTCCATCCAGGTGATCTACAACTTCGTGAACTGCGACGTGTACCGGCGCGATCCCGAAGCCAAGGAACGCCGCCGCGAATTCGCGCGTGACGACGAACGCCTGCTGGTGCATCTCTCGAATTTCCGCCCGGTGAAGCGGGTGCAGGACGTGATCGAAATCTTCGACCGGGTGCAAAAGAAAATTCCCGCCAAACTGCTGCTCATCGGCGATGGGCCCGACCGCTCGCGCGCGGAGTGGATGGCGATGGAAAAGCGCATCCACGACCGCGTCATTTTTCTCGGCAAGCAGGACCGCGTACACGAGAAGCTGGCGACCGCCGACCTGATGCTGCTGCCCAGCCAACTGGAGTCGTTTGGGCTGGCGGCGCTGGAGGCGATGGCGTGCGAGGTGGTGCCGATCGCAACCAACGTCGGTGGCGTGCCGGAAGTCGTCGAGCACGGCAAAACCGGATTCATGGCCGAGGTCGGCGACGTGGAAGAGATGGCGCGCTGCGCGGTGGACCTGCTCTCCAACGAGGGGAAGTTAAGACAAATGGGGCGCGATGGACGCCACGCTGCCCAGGGGCGCTTCTGCTCGACGCGGATCATTCCGCAGTACGAAAAGTTTTATCGCGGGGTGCTGGAGCGGGCGTCGGAGTAGGCGGTCGAAACCGAGAGCCCCACATCGTAGGATTGCAGCACGGGCAGGCTGAGGCGGATGAGCGTGCCGCCCATCGAGCCGCGGTCAATCACCATCTTGGCGGTGCCGCCATAGAGGACTTTGAGTCGCTCGGCGATGTTGGCCATGCCGATGCCGCTGCCGCCGATGCCGCTGGGCGGTTCCAGCATGTGCGCCGCCCCCATGCCGATGCCGTCGTCTTCCACTTCCACAATGACATGGGCGTCGCGCAGGCGGCTGCGGAGATAGATGGTTCCGCCCTCGATCTTCGGCGCCAGGCCGTGCTTGATGGAGTTCTCCACCAGCGGCTGCAGGAGCATGCTGGGAACGACCACGTCGAGGGAAGCGGGATCGAGGTCTTTCACCACCGTCAGCTTGTCGCGGCCGAAGCGGACGACTTCGATGTCCAGGTAGTCGTCAATAAACTCGAATTCCTCGCGCAGTTGCACGAAAGCGTCGCCCTTGCGCAGCAGGCGGCGCAGGATGTTGGCCAGCTTGACGATGACGTCGCGCGCGGTGTCGGGATCGAAGCGCACCAGTGACGTCACCGAGTTCAGCGTGTTGAACAGGAAGTGCGGGTTGATCTGGCTCTGCAGGGCCTCCATGCGCGCCTGCAACAGCGCCCGCTGCTGCTGTTCCAGCTTGATCTCCATGCGGGTGTTGTTCCAGATTTTCATCGGAATGGCGATGCACATGACGGAAGTGGCAAACATCGCCGCCAGGATCCAGAAATTGCTGCTGTCCACGCTGAAGATGTGCTTCGGCTGCCAGCGGTGCAACTGGAGCTTCAGCAAGCGCAGCGCCAGGATCAGGAAGAAGAACGCGATCTGCCAGTCCACCTTGGGACGCGGCAGGTTGCGCCGGATCCAGCGGTAAATGCTCAGGTCAATGAAGGGCGAGAACGACCAGATGTCTTCGCGGTCCTTGGTCAATTCGCGCATCTTGCCGGCGATCACACCGGCGAAAATGCAGAACGGCATGTTCAGCCACGAGGCGTGCAGCACCGAGGGCAGACCCACCATGATGCCGCCGAGCGCGCCTGCGAGCGGTCCGCCGATCACGCCCGTCAGCACCGCAGTTTCAAACGACAGGTCGGCCGCGAGGAAGCTGGGCGCGACGATGCGCACCACGACGCCGAGCGCGAGCGGCGTGCCGATCCAGAGCACCAGGTAGCAGGTCTGCAACAGCGAGCGCGGCTCGGTGAAGAGCAGGTTCTTGAAGATGTGCGAGCGCACCAGCGCGCTGGCGACGGCGGCGGCGACGCCAAGCTGAATCAGCAGGTTGATGGCGACAAGGCGGTCCATGCGCGGTTCAGGCCTACTCTAGCATCATCCACACCACCGAGACACCGAGTACACCGAGGATCACCGAGTTTTTTTCTTTCTTCATTTCTTAGTCTCGGTGTTTCTCGGTGCCCTCGGTGACTCGGTGGTTACTTCGAATTCGTGATCTTCGCGGCCGTCGAGTCGAGCACATCTTCGATAATCGCTCCTGCGGGCGCGCCGCCTTGGGCAAAGTCGCGCGAGCCGCCGCCGCGTCCGCCGAGTGCGGACATCGCTTCCTTCATCAGCGCGCCCATGTCGAAGCGGCCGCCGGCGGATTGCGCAAACACCAGCGAGGGTTGCGGCGTGGTGGTTGCGAGCAGCGCCAGAACTGCCGGATGGGACGCGAGTTTTTGCGCCAGCAACTTGACAAACGCCATGTCGCGGTCGGCGAATACTTGCTTCACCAGGCGAATGCCATGCGCTTCCGGTGTGGCGGCGACCATGGCCGCGGCCATCGATTCGGCCAGCTCTGCCAGGGTTTTCTGCTCGCGCTTCCCTGCCGATTTCGCATCGTCCAGCGTCTTGCGAATCTGCTCCGGGACGTCGTAGAGGTGGCTGGAAAACAGCGCCGCGGCGGAGGTCAGGGTTTCAAAGTCCTTGCGGGCGGCGGCGACAGCGCGCGTGCCGCAGACAAACTCCACGCGCATCCCCTGCTTCACCTTCTCCGCCTTGCGCAGCAGGATGGCGCCGATTTCGCCGCTGCGGCCCACGTGCGTGCCGCCGCAGGCGGTGAGGTCGTGGCCGCGGATTTCGATCAGCCGTAACTTGTCTTTCAAGTCGGGTGGAATCTTGCGCACGCCCATCTGGCGCGCCTCTTCGGGCGTGGCAAACTTGATCTCCACGGGAACGTCGTCGGTGATGATTTCGTTCGAGCGGCGCTCGGCTTCGCGGATTTGCTCTGCGGAGAGTGACTTCACATCTAGATCAATCGTGCAGCTCTCGTCGCCCATGTGGAAGGAAACGGTGGGCGCGCTGAAAAGCGCGATGAAGACAGCCGAGAGCAGGTGCTGGCCGGTGTGCTGCTGCATATGGTCGCGGCGGCGGGGGGAATCGATGACGCCGTGAAGCGTAGTGCCAGGAGCAAAGAGGTCAGAGGATTCGACTCGGTGGAGAATTTCGCCGATTTCGTTTTCCGCCACTTCGACGACGCGAACGCTTCTGCCATCCGACTCCAAGCGGCCTGTATCGAAGATTTGTCCGCCACTGGTCGGATAAAACGCAGTTCGATCAAGGATGATTGCACCGGGCGCGGTGGCGACTACGCGGCCGTCGAATTCGGTGACGGTAGGGTCGGTGTAGTAGAGGCGTTCGGTCATACAAACTAGTAGGGCTGGATGATCCCGCCGATGGCCCTGCCCGCAGGCTTTCCCGCTTCGTCGCCGCCCGGCGCGCCGCCCTTCTCCTTCAAATAAGCGGCGATGACGTCAATGTACTTCAGGCCGGAGCCGGTGTTGAAGAGGACGACGGTGTCGCTCTCTTTCAGGAAGCCGGAGGCGCGGAGTTGGTTGTAGGCGGCCAGCGATGCGGCGCCTTCGGGAGCAGCGAAGATGCCTTCGTCGCGCGCCCAGGATTGAAATGACTGCATGATTTCGTCGTCGGTGACGGCGACGGCGGTTCCGGAGCTTTGCTTGAGGATGTCGAGAACGATGTAGTCGGCGAAGGCTTTGGGAACGCGCAGACCGGCGGCGATGGTGGCGGCGTTTTTCCAGGCTTCGGATGAGGGCTTGTGCTCGTTCCATGCTTTGACGATGGGGGCGCAGCCGGTGGATTGAACGGAGATCATCCTGGGCCGTTTGGCTCCCGTCTTTATCCATCCCAGTTGCTGCATTTCGTCGAAAGCCTTCCACATGCCGATCAGGCCGACGCCGCCGCCGGTCGGATAGATAACCGCATCCGGCAGCGTCCAGCCGAGCTGTTCGGCGATTTCGTAGCCCATGGTCTTCTTGCCTTCGACGCGGAACGGCTCTTTCAGGGTGGAGACATCGAACCAGCCTTCTTTTTCCTTGCGCTCGGCGATGATGCGGGCGCAGTCGCCGATGAGCCCGTCCACCAGATTGACGTGCGCGCCGTAGGACTGACATTCGATCAGGTTGGCCTGCGGCACATCTTTCGGCATGAAGATATGGGCCTCGATGCCGGCAGCCGCACAATAACAGGCAAGCGCGCTCGCGGCATTGCCGGCGGATGGCGCGGCAAGTTTTTTCAGGCCGTAGGCGCGCGCCATAGTGACCGCCGCCGACATGCCGCGGGCTTTGAAGGTGCCGGTGGGATTGATGCCCTCGTCCTTGATGAACACGTTCGGCGTTTTGCGGCTGGACAGCATGGGCGTGAAGCCTTCGCCGAGGGTGACCGGAAGAGCGTCGGGAAGGACATCGGCGTAACGCCACATTGAGGCGGTGCGTCCGGCGAGGGTTTCGCGGGTGAAAGTCTTCTTGATTTCGTCGAGGTTATAGCGGACGTAGAGCGAGCCGCTATCACGCGGGCAGATGGTGCGGGGCTGATCGGCGCTGAGGTGTTCGCCGCACTTGGAACACTCGAGGTGAGAGATGTTGGACATTGCGCGGTCCGTCGGTCTATCAGTCAATCGGTCTGTCAGTCTATCAGTCACGAACGGCGCCAAACCAACGATAGGAAGACCGAAAGACCGACTGACCGATAGACCGAATGGCTACTTCAGCTTGCCGCGCAGCAGAGAGATAACGTCGTCGGCGGTGATGACCCCGGTGAGCTTGCCGTCGCCGTCCACCACGGGAAGGGTGAGCAGGTTGTACTTGTCGAAGAGTTCGGCGACATCCTTTTCGGCGCAGCCGGCGTTGCAGGAGATGAGTGGGTCGATGGTGAGCGAGATGAGAGGCGTGTCGGTGGAGGCGAGCACCAGCTTGGAGAGCGGCACGGCGCCGACGAGCTTGTCATTCGTGTCGAGCAAGTAGATGGTGCTGAGGCTCTCGATACCGCCCTCGAACTTGCGTAGGCCTTCGATGGCATCGGCGACGGTAGCCGTGCTGGGCAGCGCCAGGTACTCGGTGGTCATGCGCCCGGCGGCGGTGTTCTCATTGAATTCAAGCAGCTCGCTGACTTCCTCGCGCTGCTCCGGTTCCATCTCCTCGAGAATTTCCTGCGAGCGCTCTTCCGTGAGGTCGCCGAGCAGGTCGGCGGCGGCGTCCGGATCCATCTCCTCAACAATGTCGGCGGCGCGATCGGAGTCGAGCGACTCCACGATGGAGCGCTGCGTTTTAGGCTCGATTTCTTCCAGCGCCTCGGCGGCGACTTCTTCGTCCAGGGTCTCGAAAACGGCCTCGCGCTCGGCGGGCGCGAGTTCTTCGACAATGTCGGCAATATCGGCGGGATGCAGTTTGGCGAGGCGTTCGTGCGAGATCTTCAGCTTGATGCGGCGCGCCGGGTCAATCTCGATGAGATCCACGAATTCCCAGGGGATCATCTTCTCCGGGATTTTGCGCAACAGGGCGCGCAGAGCCGTGCCGGGAACAAGGCCCTTAAGCAGGCGGCGGACGGCGCCGCGCGCGCCCACGTCAACCGCGGCGAGCTTGATGGCCAGAAGGTGGTTGCTGAGGTCCTGGTGAAAATCAACGTCGTTGACGCGGACGACCTTGCGGCCGTGGACGTCAATGATTTGCTGGTCGAGGAGATCGCGCTCCAGCAGCAGCAGACCCTCGGCGCCGGAAAAGGCGGGCCAATCGGCGGCCCGGGTTCGCGCCTTGATGATGCCGTTGATGGATTCAACCTGGGCGATGCCGAGCAGGCGGTCCTCGCCGGAGCGGGTACGGACGACCAGGGCGGAGAGGCGGATGGGATCGTCCTGGGGCGAGAGCACGACCTCGCGCACACGTCCGGCGAGAGCGCCGGAGGAGTCGAAAACCGGCGATTTCAGCAGCTCGGTAAGTGCGAAAGTGGACGTAAGATCAGGCTCCTGGCGGCAGGCGTCAGGCTGCAAGACGTCTGCCGGTTTGTCGGCCTTTCGGTCGTTCGGTGCAAGCGATCAACCAACCTGAGAATACTCAAGGCCCGGAGCGGAATCCAGCACGGTGTGCATGAAAACGGGAAATTCGTAACCCGTTTTCCCACCAACGAACGCGGCGTAGAATGCTGTTCAAACCAGTTGGAAGTGCACCGGACCCCTTCGCTCCCCCCAAGATAAGGTTCCGCCCGGCGCATCCGGCTAGAAAAGGGCCCGGCAGCGGTTCGCGTTGACAATTCCTCGTGCGCAAGGGCAAACTACCGAATTCGCGGAACGAAGCTGCAGCCGGGGTGGGCCGGCGAGCGACGGGCCTGGATCGTGCAAACTATGTCGACCGCCATGCGGGTCTCCTACAGAATGGATTCGACCCTGGAAAGCGTGAACCAGGCCGAAGAAGTCGCTACGAAAATAGCGGCCAAGATCGGCTTTGACGAGGAAGACGTGAACCGCATTTCCATGGCGGTGCGCGAGGCGGCGGTGAATGCGGTGCTGCATGGCAACGCCTACGATCCCGCGAAGAAGGTGACGTTCGGGTTCGAGAACACCGGCGGGGCGCTGGTGATCACCGTGTCGGACGAGGGCAAAGGCCTGAATCCGGACTCCATTCCCGATCCGCTGGCGCCGGAAAACCTTTTGAAGCAATCGGGCCGAGGCATTTTTTTGATCCGGGCATTCATGGACGAAGTGCGCATCCGCAGCCTGGGACCGGGCACAGAGGTAACCATGATCAAGAATGTCCACGGCGGGAACGCCGAGGGCAAGGAGGAATCCAAGTGACGATGAAATCCAGCACGCGACAGGTGGATGGAATTGCGGTCGTTGACCTGAGCGGGCGAATCACATTGGGCGAAGGCAGCGTGGTGCTGCGCGACCTGGTACGCGATCTGCTCAACAAGGGCAGTAAGAAGATCCTTCTCAACCTGGGCGACGTGACCTATATCGACAGCTCGGGCATCGGCGAGCTGGTCAGCGCCTTCACCACCGTGCGCAACGGAGGCGGAGACCTGAAGCTGCTCAACCTGACGAAGAAAGTGCACGACCTGTTGCAGATCACGAAGCTGTACACCGTGTTCGACATCAAGGACGACGAGGCCGCCGCGGTCGCTTCTTTCGGCAAGTAACCCTACCGGGAGCGCGGCCCGCGAGGGCCGCGCTTGCCGCTTGCGCGGAGGCTCCAGGGCGTGAGGCTCCAGGCGTCAGGCGCGGACGGCGCAGGAATTTCCGTGAAAACTCTCGTCATGCTGTTGGTCTCGATCCTTCTGTGGTCGAGCACGGCGGCGGCGAAGTGTATCCCCTACACCGAAGCCGACAACCGGATCGGCGACCAGGCGTGCGTTACCGGCAAAGTGGTGAAGGTGGCGCAGAGCAACAGTGGGACTTTCTTTCTTAACTTCTGCGAAAAGTATCAGGGTTGCCCGTTCACGGTGGTGGTGTTCCCTTCCAGCCTGAAGGACGTGGGCGACGTGCGCGCGTTGGAGGGAAAAACGATCGAAATCTTCGGCAAGATCACGAGCTGGCGCGGGCATGCGGAGATCGTGCTGAAGGATGCGCGGCAACTGAAGGGCGAGTTCGCAAAACTTCCGCCCGTGCCGAAGGAGTACGACGTCGAGAGGAAGGGGAAATTCAGTCCGAAGGCGCCGTCGACGAGCAAGGACAAATCATCGCAGCAGTAGAGAATTTGCAATTTGTAATTTGTAATTGGACGGTCGCACGTCCGCGGCAAATTACCAATTACAAATTACAAATTCACACCATTCCCTTCCTCAATTCTTCCAGTTTATAACGCGTGCCGCGCCAGACCACGCCGTGGTGTCGCCAGGTGTGCGCGATGGAGCGGAGCATGGTGTACACGATCAGCAGCGCGCTGAGGGGATGGAAGAGAAATGTCCAGGCCGGAACCGGGGTGCGGCGGGCCATGCCGGCGTAGATGGCGGCGAGGGCGGCGAGCGCGGCCACATAGGGGGCCTTGGCCCAGCCCGGCGCCCGGATGGCTCCGATGAGCGGCATGAGATTGAAGAAGAGCCAGAGAGCGCAGGCGCCGAGCGCTTTGCCGGGGCGGAACTGCATCAGCGCGAACAGATTCTTGGTCAGGTTGCGGACCAGGCCGAAAGCGCCGGTCCCCCATGACCAGGGCAGCAGGCCGGGGCCGAAGACGCTGCGCTGGGCGAGATCGTTCATCTTGACCAGTTTGCCGAGCTTCATGTCCTCGATAACTTCAAAGCGGAGCGCGCGGAAGGTGCCGATGGCCTGATACGCGGTGCGATGGATAAGGTTGAACGGGCCGAGGCCGATAAAGTCGTCGGAGTTGCGATCGTCAACCTTCCACGGGCGGTGGCCGAAGATGAAGAGGAGTTGAAATCCGCCCAGCATGATTTTTTCGCCGGCGCTGCGCAGGATGTATGAAGGAAAAAGGACGACATGATCGGCGCGCCGCTGTTCGGCGTAGGCAATGGCGCGGCGGAGGCAGTCGGGGCGGAAGCTGACGTCGGCGTCGGTGAACAGGAAGTAATCGCCGGTGGCCTGCTGGGCGGCGGTCCACATGGCGTGCGGTTTGCCGAGCCAGCCGGAAGGCAGCTCACGGATGTGCAGGACGTGCAGCGGCGGCGCGCCGGCGTGGGCGGCCGCAATGCGGTCAATGATCTGGCCGGTGGAGTCGGTGGAGCGGTCGTTGACGACGAAGACTTCGTAGTCCGGGTAATGGAGCGCGAGAAGGGAGCGTAGGGCGGTCTCGATATGCGGCGCCTCGTTGCGCGCCGGCACGACGATGCTGACGCGCGGCGCGGGTTCAGGCACGTAGTCCCATTCGGTGCGGGTGATGTCGGCAACGCGGCGAATGTTGAAGCCGTCCCGCAGCCGGTCAAGCCAGATCCAGGCCAGCAGCACACCGAACATCCACCAGAGCGCAATCAAAGGGCAGCTCCCGCGGGCTGAGGTTCGTCAATCTTGATGGCCGGCGCGAAACGCTTGCCGTAATAGAGGATGGCCGAGGCAATTCCGACCGCGGCGACCGCGGCGAGAAATCCTGTCTGCAGCGAACTGCGGTCGGAAATATAGCCAACCAGCGTGGGAGAAAAGGCGTCGCCGAGCAGGTGAATGGTGAACAGATTGACGGCGATGGCGGTGGCGCGGATGTGGGCGCCGACGGAGTTGACGATGGCAGCGTTCAGCGGCGCCATGTTGAGGAAGAGGAGAAATTCGGTCAGGAACATCGAGGGATACATCAGCGGGCCGCGGCTGGTGATGGCGACGATCATGGCCGGCATGGCGATCAGCATGGTCGTCGAGGAAACCAGGTAGTAGGCGCCGCGGTTTTTGCGCAGCAAGCGGTCGCCGATCCAGCCGCCGAGGAGTGTAGCGAAGACGGCGTTGAAGGCGGTCATGCCGCCGAAGATCAGGTTCGCCTTTTCCAGCGGCTCGTGACGTATGCGCGACAGGAAGGTCGGCATCCAGACCTGCAGGGCGCCCACTCCGAAGGTCCACATTGCTATGCCCAGCGTGGCGGTCCAAAAGGCGCCGTTGCGAATCAGGCCGCGCACCGTGCCGCGCTCGCGCGTTTCCGGCAAGGTGTCCTGCATGCCGCGCGCAGGTTCGGGGATGAACGCGAGCAGGGCGGCGAACAGGAAACCGGGGACGGCGGCGACATAGAAGGGCGCGCGCCAGCCGTGAACGTGGCCGACGCTGCCGCCGACGATGTACCCGACAGCGGTTCCCAGGCCGATGCAGAGGTAGAAGACGCCGAGCACGCGCCCGCGCTTCCCTTCCGGAAATAGGTCGGCGAGAAAGGAGGGAGCGATGGTGGCGAAGGTGGCCTCGCCGATGCCGACGATGGTGTGGCGGATGAGCAGCGTGCGGAAGTCGTAGGTGAGCGCGGTGAGCAGCGTGGCAGCGCTCCAGATGAGGGCGCCGGCGATCATGATGCCGCGTCGCGGGCGGCGGTCGGCGAGCGCGCCGATGAACGGCGCGGTGAACATGTAACAGAAAAAGAAGGCGCTGGTGAGCAGGCCGAATTCGGCGTCGGTGCGGTGGAATTCCTGCTGTACGAGTGGCTGGACGGCAAACAGGACTGAGCGGTCAACGTAGTTGAAGAAATTCAGGCCGGTGAGGATGGTGAGAGCGGCAACTGGGTGTTGGTGGGGGCGAGGCATGGAGTGTGAGGAATATATCAGTTGTGAGTTCTGAGTTGTGAGTTGTGAGCTCGGAGCGCAGAACTATTGAAGATTGCAGATTGAAGAATATCGCTCCTCGCAACTCGGGACTCGGGACTCGCTACTTTTTTCGCGGCCAGCGTGCGGAGACAATGGTACCGATGCCGCCGCGGGGATTGAAGTCGCCCTTCACTTCGGCCCAGACGGGGCGGGCGGCGCGCACCACGTCTTCGAGAATGCGGTTGACGATATTTTCCTGGAAAATGCCGAGATTGCGGTAGGTGAGCAGGTATTCCTTCAGCGACTTGAGTTCCAGGCAGCGCTTGTCGGGCATGTAGCGGATGGTGATGACGCCGAAGTCGGGGAGGCCGGTCTTGGGGCAGACGGAGGTGAACTCGGGAACATCAACCACGATCTCGTACTTTGGGAACTGGTTGGGCCAGGTCTCGATATCGGGAAAGATGGTATGGAGGCCGGAGCGGGCGTGTTCGGGGGTGTAGCGAGGTTTGCGGGGCATCGCGTTTCATTGTAAATGCGGGCGAACCGCAATTAGCAACGAGTGGCCAGCTATCGATTGCTGAATTCCATAACGGAAACGGACCGCCAGGCGAATCAAGCGGGAGCGCTGCCACATCTAATACGGGCCAGGACAAACTAAAGAGCAGAACTTTCGGTTCGCGGCGGTGTCTGATTAGATACGTATGTCCCTGACCGAGTTACGGTTAAGTTATACTTACAGATTGCGCAATGGCACGACAACAGAACCCGGAAGGCAGCTGGCACGGCCGGTTGAACCGGCTGTGGGTGGTTCTGGCCGCCATTGTAGTGGGGGTCATCATTCTGGCGGCATTCATGTCTCGCCGGCGGGAATTGCCGGTACGGGCTGCCAAGGCAGACCGGGAGACCATCACCGCCACCATTCAGACAAACGGCAAGATCGAGCCTCTGAACAGTTTCGAGGCACATGCGCCGGCCGCGACGGCGGTCAAACGAGTGCTGGTATACGAAGGCGAGCACGTCAAGGCCGGGCAGTTGCTCGTCGAACTGGACGATGCCGGGATTCGGTCGCAGGCGGCGCGGGCCCAGACGCAGATCCGCGCAGCTGAGGCGGACCTGAACGCGGTGCGCAGCGGCGGCACGCGCGAAGAGGTGCTGACCAACCAGTCGCAATTGGCGACCGCGCGGACAGAGCGGGATGTGGCGCAGCGGAACCTGCAGGCGCTGCAGGAATTGCAGAAGCGCGGAGCAGCGTCGGCGGGCGAAGTGAAGGATGCGGAAAACCGCCTGAAGAGTGCGCAGGCACAGGTTTCGTTACTGGAGCAGAAGCTGAAATCGCGGTACTCGGGACCCGAGGTCGCCAAAGTCCACGCGCAGCAGGATGAGGCCAAGGCGGCGTATGCCGCGGCGCAGGAATTGTTGCAGCAATCCAATGTTCGAGCGCCCCATGACGGCACCGTGTACTACCTGCCGGTGCATCCGGGACAGTTTGTCGCGACCGGGGAATTGCTGGTGCAGGTAGCGGACCTGTCGAAGGTGCAGTTGCGGGCCTTCGTGGACGAGCCCGACATCGGGCGCCTGCAGCCGGGGCAGCCGGTGGCGGTGACCTGGGACGCGCTCCCGGGACAGCGCTGGGACGGCAAGGTCACGCGGGTACCGACGACGGTGGTTACTCTCGGCACTCGCAACGTGGGCCAGTTCACCTGTACTGTGGACAATCGGGCGGAGCAACTATTGCCCAACGTTAACGTTAATATAACTATCGTAACCGCCAGGCACGACAACGCGCTGACCGTGCCGCGCGAGGCCATTCACCAGGACGACGGCAAACGGTTCGTGTACCAGATTGTGGACGGCGAGGTGAAACGGCGAGACGTGCAAACCTCGTTGTCGAACTTGACGAGAATGGAGATTACCCAAGGACTGCCGGATGGGGCCGTGGTGGCGCTGAATGCGGACACCCAGCAGGCGCTCAAGCCGGGCATGTCGGTGCGGGTGGTAGAGGAATGAAGCGCAGGCCGGTGATCATCGCGATGATGCTGCTGGGGACGCTGGGCGCGGCGAGGGCGGCGGTGGCGTCCGCGCCGGCGACAACGGCGAGCAACACTCCCGCGGTGGGCGTCAACGAACTGCTGTCGCTGGGGCGGGTTGACGATGCCATCAAGGCGCTGGACCTGCGGCTGAAGAATTCGCCGCGCGATGCCCAGGCATTCAACCTGCTGTCGCGCAGCTATTTCGCCATGCAGAAATGGGACCCGGCGGTCGAGGCGGGCGAAAAGGCGGTCAGCATTGCGCCCAATAACAGCGAGTACCACATGTGGCTGGGACGGGCGTACGCGGAGAAGGCGGACCACTCCAGCTTCGTGACCGCGGCGGGATTGACGAAAAAGATCCGGCGGGAGTTCGAGCGCGCGGTGGAGTTGGACGCGTCCAACGTGTACGCGCGTTCCGACCTGGCGGAGTTCTACATAGAAGCGCCGGCATTCATGGGCGGCGGCAAGAGCAAGGCGCGGCGCGAGGCCGAGGCCATTGCGCAACAGGACGCGGCAACCGGGCACTGGCTGCAGGCGCGCATCGCGGAAAAAGACCAGCGGCTTGACGTGGCCGAACAGGAGTACAAGAACGCCATCCAGGCCAGCGGCAACCAGGGCAGCTTCTGGCTCAACCTGGCGTCGTATTACAAGCGGCAGCACCGGCTGAACGAAATGGAGTCGGCGATCACGTCGGCGATCGCGGCCGATAAGAAGCGCCCCAACGTCCTGTTTGACGCGGCGCAGATCCTGTTTGGCGCGGGAAGAAATTTTGTAGGGGCGGCGAACTTCGTGCGCAGGTACCTTGCTGCCGGTCCGACGGTGGAAGAAGCGCCGACCTTCCAGGCGCATTACCTGCTGGGTTTGATCCTGGAAAAACAGGGCGATAAGGCCGGAGCGGCAGCGGAATACAAAGCGGCGCTGGCGCTGGCGAGCGACTATGAGCGGGCACGCACCGCCCTGGACCGGCTGAATGGAAAGTAAGAAGTAAGAAGGCAGAAGTGGCACACGTTCGCGTGTGCCTTTTGTTTTGTTCCCTATTCCCAGCTCAAGGCGCGCCGGCCTCGGCATTGCTACGCCGGGAGCGCCGCGCATCGAGACAACTCGAAACAGCGTAGGCGACCAGGATGACGAGCATGGGATCAATCGGGTGGCGATAGTCCATGGTCGGGTGGGTGATGTAGTACACCGCGGGATAGGCGCCGAGCACGGCGGCAAAGGGCAGGAACCACTCGCGCCGGTTCCTCCACACGAGAACCAGGCCGGTGAGCATCAGCACGGTCAAGGTTGAACAGAAGATGGTGTTCGGAATCTGCAGGGGCTCGTTGCGAGCGTAGTCAGGGTCGAGGCTCCAGAAGCCCGTCCAAACAAAAACAAAGCGCTTCCAGCAAAGCCAGACGAAGACGCCGGGATTATCGCGAATAAAGCGCACCGCCAGGGTTCGCATTTCCCCGATGTAGGCGATTTCGCCGACGCGGTGCAATTCGTTCCACTGGGCCGCGCTGGTCGAGGGGATGGCCCAGTCGGGATAGATATCGGAGATGTCGCCGGTATTGCCGACGCGCACTTCGACCCAGAAGTTGTCGCGCACCGGAAGTACCTTGTGCAGGACGAGGTAATTGCGGACATCCCACGGCGCGACGACCAGCACCAGCATGACAACCGCCAGGAACGCGGATGCAAACCATTTTTCACCACGGCCGTAACCGCGCCAACATAGCCAACCGAGCAGAAACGGAAACACCGCCAGGACGGCCGGATTGCTGAGAGCGGCGACTCCCCAGAGCAGGCCGTAACCGATGCAGCGGCGCGCGGTGGCTTTCTCGTCGAGCACCAGTGTGAGCCACACCAGGATGGCAAGCAGCAGAGTCGTCAGGGCGTTTTCCCAGATGCGTTCCGCGGCGGCCCAGATGGCGTACGGAAAGAATGCCCAGAGCCAGCCGGCGTAGCGCGCCACCCGGTCGCTCAAGGTCCTGCGGGCGATGGCGAATACCGGGACGACGGTGAGGGCGGAGAAAATCGAATTGAGGGTCAGGATGGCGATGGCCGAAGCCTTGGTGAACAATCCGAAAACTTTGAAGACCCCGGCCAGCAGGTAGGGATAGAGCGGCGGGAACCATGCGGTCGGGCCGGTATCGCCGACGTAAGGAGAACTGAAGCCCTTGCCGGTAACGATGGAGCGGGCCACCATGCCCATTTCCCAGGCAAATCGCCAGTGGTGGCGCTGCGGATCGAGGTGGTCCGGGTAGGTGAAGGGAATGACCAGGAGGCGCACGGCGAGGCCGGCGAGGACCATCAGGGTCAAGGTACGGGCAACGGAAGCGGGCTGATGGGATGTGCCGGCGACCGGCGCGGACGCGGTTTCGATTTGAGAGTCGGACATCAGTTCCGAGTCGCTTAAAGCAGATTCCTCGGGGCCAAAGCCCCTCGGAATGACAGAAAAAAATAGATCTCGTTTACGGCACGGCTGAAGCCGTGCCCTTCCCACCCATGCGCCTCGCTACTCATAATGCAGCGCTTCGGTGGGCTGGAGCAAGGAGGCGCGGCGCGCCGGCAGGTAACCGAACAAGATACCGATGCCGCACGAGACCACCAGCGAGACGACGACGGAAACCCAGGAAATCGGGAGGTAGAGACCGTTGAGCAGGATCAATTGCGCGCCGATCGGAAGAGCGACCGCGATGCTGATGCCGACCAGCGCTCCCACGCCGCTGATGATGAAAGCTTCGATGAGGAATTGCCATTCGATCTCGCTGCGCCGGGCGCCGATGGCCATGCGGACGCCGATTTCACGCGTGCGCTCGGTGACCGTGACCAGCATGATGTTCATGATGCCGATGCCGCTGGTGATCAGGGTGACGGAGGCGACAATGAGCAAAACGATGGTGAGAGCGTTGGAAATGCTGCGCGCGGCGCTCAGCATGGCGGCCAGATTCTGCACGGAATACACCGCCTCGGGGCGGTGGCGGCTCTGCAACAGCTCGGCGATGGCGCGCGTCGCCAGCGGGACGTCGTCGGGGCTGTCCGCCTGGGCATAGAAAGTCTTGATGGACTCCTCTCCGGTGAGGTCTTTGATCAGGGGGAACGGAATGATGACGGTGTCGGAGGTAATTTCCGTTTGGCCAAAGGTGGCAACGCGCTCCTTGAAGACTCCGACGACCGTGAGCGCGAAACCGGCGACCTTGATCTTCTGGCCGACGGGGTTTTCGAATCCGAGCAGGCCGGCCATGTGCTCGGTGATGACGGCGGCCTTGGCGCGGTTTTGAATATCAATCTCGTCGAGAAACCGGCCCCGCACCACATCGAGATTGCGGACTTTGTCGAAATCGTCCGTCACTCCGACCACGCTGACCGCGTATTCCTTGCCGGCAACGGTCACGGCGACCTGGGTATCGAAGGTTGCGGCGGCGTGGGTGACCAGGGGCATGGCGCGCATGGCGTGCAGGTCGGCGAGCGAAATCTGATCGCCCAGCGGACGAGCTTGCGCGGGACCGACGCCGACGTGATAGCCGTAGATCAGGTTGGCGCCTATGCCTTCGATCTGGGCCAGGATGTAGCGCTTGCCGGTAAGGCCGACGGTGACCACCAGCACCAGGCAGGCGCTGCCGATCACCACGCCGAGCATGGTGAGAAACGCCTTGAATTTGTTGGCGCGCAAGGCGTCCAGCGCCGTTCTCCAGGTTTCGCCGCTGATCATGGTGGTATCGGGTGATCGGATGATCGGGCGATCCGGTGATCGCTGACCAGTTTTCAAATCACCCGATCACCGGATCATCCGATCACCCGATGTCTTGCCTCTAGAATATCAGCCCAACACCAGTTGTTATACTCGCCTGCTGTTTGAATGACGGTAGGTGACGTGATGAATGGCTCTTTTCACCGCTTGCAGTGGCCGTTTTACTCCATCCTGGCCGTGGCCGTTTCGATCTCCGCTTTCGCTGAGCCGCTTCCCTTCCGGCGCGCCATGGAACTGGTGGCGCAGCGCGGGTCGGTGTCGGTGGCCGCAGCCGAGCAACTGCGCGCACGTGCGTCATACCTGGAACTGCGAAACATGTACCTGCCGCAGCTCGTGGTCGGCTCGGGTGTCGCAAAGACATATGGATTCCCGCTCAGCATCGAAGGCTCGGCGCCCTCGATCATCAGCGTGAACTACCAGTCCGCCCTGTACAGCCCCGCAGGAGGCGATTTCATCAAGGCGGCCAGGCAGGAATGGCAAGCGTCGGAGACGGGGACGCAGGACCAGAGCGCGGTCACGCTGCTGGAAGCGGCCATTACCTATATCCAGCTCGATACCGTGGCCTCACGGATGCGGCTCTTGAACCAGCAACAGGAAGAGGCGAATCGGCTGGTCTCGGTGGTCAGCGATCGGGTGCAGGCCGGAGTTGACAGCCAGATGGACCTGACGCGCGCCAAGCTGGCAGCGGCGCAAGTACGGATGCGCCTGGCGGATGCGGAAGGAGCAGCCGATGTGCTGCGCGAACGGTTGGGGCAGTTAACCGGGGTGGCGCCGACATCGATTGAGACGGTCACCGAATCCATTCCCACGATTCCCGACCTCAGCCAGCAGCCGGACATTGTGGGCGCGGCGGTAACAAGCAGTCCAGGATTAAAGGCGGCGCAGGAATCAGCGACGGCGAAGCAACTGCGCGCCAAAGGCGAGCACAAGTTGATGTGGCCGGCCATTGACCTGGTGGCGCAGTACGGACTGTTTTCGAAATACAACAACTACGATCTTTACTTCAACCGCTTCCAGCGCAATAACGCGACGCTGGGAGTTGCGATCCGGTTTCCATTCCTCAACTTCGCGCAGCGGGCCCGCGCCGAAGCCGCCGACGCCGAGGCCGTGAAGGCGCAGCGCCAGACGGAGGTTACGAAACGGCAGGTTTCCACCGATACCCTGAAACTGACGCGGGCGATCAAGCAATTGGACGCCGCCGAGCAGGTGGCGCAACTCGACTATCAATTGGCCCAGGCGCAAGTCGATGCCGTGCAAGCACGCATCCAGACCGCCGCCCCGGGCATGCCCGGTGTTCCCGGTCAACCGGCCGTCCCGCCGCCGGGACCGCGCGAACTGGAGTCGGCGCGAATCCAGATGAATGACAAGTACTCGACCTACCTGGATACCGCTTTCGAGCTGCAGAAGGCGCGTCTGCAGCTTCTGCGCGCGGCAGGCAAGCTGGACGACTGGGCGCTGGGAAAGCACTAGCCGGCAGGGTTGATCAAAGTGCTACGCGGGAGCGCTGAAGAGCACTAAATGTTAACTATGCAGCGTCGCTGATAAGCTGAATATTCACGCCTTTCAGCGCATCTAAGTTACCATTAGGCCTGATTACCTTCGGGCCGGTACCGGTCACTTGATACTCTCTATCGTATGCGGGCCCAAGGACTTTCGCTTCCCGGCGCCGAGGAAGAGTTCTTCGCGTTACCCGGCAGGTTCGCATCCTTTGAGAGGGTTTGTTACTATAGCTAACTCAATCGCATGCCACTGAAAACGTTATTCCTGAATCCCCCTTCGTTCGAAAATTTTGACGGTGGCGCCGGATCCCGGTGGCCGGCGACACGCGAGATTGAGTCCTACTGGTATCCGGTATGGCTGGCCTATCCGGCGGGGATGCTGGAAGGATCTCGGCTGCTGGATGCGCCTCCCCACCATGTCTCGGCGGAAGATACCATCCGCATCGCCAAGGAGTATGAATTCCTGGTGCTGTTCACCAGCACACCGGGTTTTCCCGGCGACGTACGGCTGAGTGAAGCGATCAAGGCGGCCAACCCGAACATCAAGATCGCCTTTGTCGGGCCGCACGTGACGGTGCTGCCGGAAAAGAGCCTCCAGCAAGCGGCCGCGGTTGATTTCGTGGTGCGCAAGGAATTTGACTACGCGGTAACGGATTTTGCCAAAGGCAAGCCGGTGGAACAGATCGCCGGAGTTTCGTACCGCAAGAACGGCAACGTCATCCACAACCCGGAAGGGCCGCAGATTTCCGACCTCGATTCCCTGCCCAACGTGACCGAGGTTTACAAGCGCGACCTGGATGTCCGCCGCTATAACGTGCCGTTCCTGCTGCATCCCTTCGTTTCGCTGTACACGACGCGCGGGTGCCCGGCGCAGTGCACCTTCTGCCTGTGGCCGCAAACGTTGAGCGGGCATGCGTGGCGGAAGCGGTCCACCGATGCGGTGGCGCGGGAGATGGCGCAGGCGAAGGAATACTGGCCGTACGTGAAAGAATTCTTCTTCGACGACGACACCTTCAACATCCAGAAGGCGCGGACGATTGAGCTGTGCGCCAAGCTGAGGCCGCTGAAGCTGACGTGGTCGTGCACCTCGCGCGTGACCACCGATTACGAAACGCTAAAGGCGATGCGCGATGCCGGATGCCGGCTGCTGATCGTGGGTTATGAGTCCGGCGACCAGCAGATTCTGAAGAACATCAAGAAGGGCGCGACGCTGGAGCGGGCACGCCAGTTCACCAAGGACTGTCACAAGCTGGGGCTGGTGATCCATGGCGATTTCATCATGGGCCTGCCCGGTGAGACCCGGGAAACGATTCGCCGCACCATTGATTTCGCCAAGGAACTGGACGTCGAGACCATCCAGGTCTCGGTGGCGCATGCCTACCCGGGGACGGAGTTGTTCGACTTCGCGGTGAGCAACGGGTTCATGGCCAACAAGGAGATGGTGGACATCGGCGGCCACCAGATGGCGCATATCGAATATCCCGGATTGCCGGCCGACGACATTATGGAGGCGGTGCACCGCTTTTATGACGAGTACTATTTCCGTCCCAAGGCGGTGTTCCGAATTGTGAGAAAGGCGATTTTCAATTCCGACGAGCGCAAGCGCTTGTACCATGAAGCCAAGGGCTTCATGAAAGTCCGCGCCAACCGCAACCGCTGGGTCAAGCAGCAGCGGCAAAAACCGATTGCGCCGCCGGCGCCACCGGTGGGTGGCGCACCGGCTTCGGAGACGGAGCCGTCGGTGGCGGAACCCGCCAACGCCTGAGATAAATCATTGAACTTCCGCATGCAAGCTACCCTGGCCGGGGTGGTGCTGTTTGGTGCGAGTGGCGATGTCGCGCTGTCGCGCGGCATGAAGTCCGTGGGCGCGCTTTCCCTCGGCCAATGGACCCAAGTCATCCACGCCATCTTTACGCCTTGGGTGGGGGCGGGAATCATTCTGCTGCTGGCCTTCTTCGTCAGCTACCTGAGCGCGCTTTCCTTTGCCGACCTCACCTACGTGCTGCCCGCCACCGCAGTGGGATACATCCTGATGGCCGTGCTCGCCAAGTTTTTCCTGCACGAGAACATTTCGCCGTGGCGCTGGGCAGGGATTGCGCTGATCGCGATGGGAGTCGGGTTCGTCACTGCTGGGCCCGCGAAGACGGCAACCGCGCGAGGGGTCCAGGGCCATCCACCGCCGCCGGTCGGCAGCGCATGACCAACTGGCACTACACCTGGGGCAGCATTTTGGCGGTGGTGGTCTTTTCAACCGCCGGTGACGTGCTGACATCGCTCGCCATGAAGCAGTCGGGCGACGTTGGACATCTGTTTCACAGCAATGGGTTATGGACAACAGTTAAAGTTGTGCTTGGAAATGCGACGCTGTGGATCGGGGTGGCGTTCATGGCGCTGGCGTTCTTCTCGCTGTTGTTTGCATTGTCGTGGGCGGATGTGAGCCTGGTGGCGCCGGCCTCGGCGTCGCTGACCTTTATCGGCAATGCGATCGTCGCCAAGGTTTTTCTTCGCGAGCAGGTGGACCGGCAACGGTGGCTGGCCGCGATCCTGGTTGCTGCTGGAGTGGCCTTGGTGGCAAGGTAGGAGAGACAGGTTTTAGGTTTTAGGCGTTGGGCGTTAGGCTATATGTCCTCCGCTTAGAACCTAGAAAATAAGACCTACTAAACGTCCTCGCCTAACACCTAAAACCCAAAACCTAAGACCTGCTAAACATTCGCATGAAGCCGCGCGGTGGCAGATCGGGTGCAAGATACCGCTGCGGCTGCCCTGCCGCGCGGGTCAGCGCCTCGGCGGCGAGATAGCCGCTGCGCACCGCACCCTCCATGGTGGCGGGCCACCCGGTGGCGGTCCAGTCGCCGGCCAGGAAAACCCGCGGCCAGGGCGAGGTTTGCGATGGACGATGCGAGTCGGCGCCGGGCAGCGGAGAGTAAGTGGCGTTCACTTCCTTAATGACCGTGGATTTCAGCAGCTTTGCATGGCTGACTTCAGGGAAGAAATCTGTGAGCTCCCGCAGGGCGAGATCGAGGATGTCCTGCTTGGGCCTGTCCGCGAGAGTCTTCGAGGAGCTCACGACAAGCTCGACGTAACTTCCCTTTGTGCCGTCCCTTCGGGACTCCGTTTCGTTTAGGTCGCCTACCCGGGGCTCACGCCCCGGGCTAGCATCTGCCGCCCCTGCGGGGCTGTCGTCCGCAGCCGGTGGAGGCGTGCCCGCAGTGCAGTCGAGGATTTCCGATTTGTGAAACATCCACTGAATGGTCCGGTCGAGGAGCACGGCGTGCGGCAGGTCGGTGATCTGGCGATCAAACCAGAGGTGAATGCCGGTGATGGGAGAGGTCTGGAAGCGGTCGAGCATGGCGCGCAGCGGTGTTGCCGGATCGTCTTCGGGCAGCATCCCGGCCAGTACGTTAAACGGGACCGCGAGGACGGCATAATCAAATGCGGTTTCCTGGCCGCCGGCGCAGATGCGCACGTTGCCCCGCTCAGGGCGGAAGGCATCGGCGGCAGCACGCAATTGCACGCCACCGCCGTGGCGCTGGATGTGATCGCCGGCGATCCCGTAGAGATCGGACAAGGGCAGCGCGGGCAAGCCGAGGGCGCCTGCTTGCGCCGACTTGAGGAACGACTCGCGAAAAACCTGGGCCGCGTAGCGCGACGAGACACGTTCCAAATCCTCATTGAGCGCGCTGACCAGCACCACGCGCCAGAAGCGGTCAATCGCGCGCTGCGTCTGACCATGATCGCGGAGCCAATCGAGGAACGGCGGACCGTCGTCAGCGGGTAAGCGAGCCGTCAGCGCCAGCATGCCGCGGGCGATGGCCAGCTTGTCCGCCGGCGAAAGGCAGGCGGCACGCAAGAACGAGGTCGCGCTGTGGAGTGGAGCCGGCAGTATTCCCGGCTCAATGACGGAGCGCCGGCCTCCGGGCTCAATGAACGTCAAGCGCCGGTACCAGCGGATTTTGTCCTGCGCGCCGATGCGCTGGTAGAAATCAATCAGGTTCGTACAGCAGCCCAGCAGCACGTGCTGGCAATTGTCCACCACCTCGCCGGTGCCGGGGTGCTGGTAGGACGAGGCGCGGCCCCCGAGGTAGGGACGGCGCTCGAACAGCGAGACGCGGAAGCCGGTGTCGGCCAGCGCGCAACCGGCGGCCAGTCCGGCGAGGCCTCCGCCGATGACGGCTACGGTCGGAGGTTTCTGGGTTGCCGGGGTCATTCCGTGATCCGCCGCCACAGGCCCTTGCAGAGGATGCGGAGCTTTTCGCCGGTGGTGAGCCGCACGCGTTCGGTAAAGACGTCGTAGTCCCTGGCAGCAATTTTTTCCAGTAACCGGCTGTAGATTTCGACCAGGGTCCAAAGGGCCGCTTGGCTGTCCTCGTCCATGTACGCGATCAACTGCCGCCCCGAGTCGTAATACTGGCGGGCGCGATCGGCTTCCATCTCCAGCAGCGCACGAAATGCCGCCGGCTTCGGTGCACGAAACATACTGGCGCCGATGCCGCAACGGTCGAGGTCCTCCTGCGGCAGATAGATGCGGCCCATGGCGGCGTCTTCCTTGACGTCGCGAATGATGTTGGTGAGCTGAAAGGCGATGCCGCAGCGCTCGGCAAGAGCTTCCGCCGCGGGATCGCGATAGCCGAAGACGCGGATGCAGACCAGGCCCACAACCGAAGCAACGTGGTAGCAGTAGTTGTAGAGATCGTCGAAGGTCGTGTAGAGCACGCCTGGACTGTCGGCCACCGGCTGCCGGCTATTGGGCCAGGGGACGTCCATGGCGGTGCCGTAGACCAGCGTTTCCAGCAGTTCAATGGGTATCTTGAAGCGGCGCTGGCTGTCGCCAACCGCCATGAGGACGGGGTCGTCGGTGGGTTCGCCGGCCACTACGCCATGCAAAGAGTCGAGCCAGGCATTGAGCCGGAGGCGCTTGTCTTCCGGCGTGAGCTGCGGGTCATCGCTGATGTCGTCGGCGTGGCGCATGAACGCGTACACGGCGCTGAGGGCATCGCGCTTGCGCCGCGGCAGCACGAGAAATGCATAGTAGAAATTGCGCGCCGCCTTGCGCGTAATGTGCCGGCACACGCCGTACGCAGTGCGCAGTTGCACGGGCGCAGCGCGGGGCGCGCTTGGGGCCTGGCCGGTTTGGGCGAGGACGGTCATGGGTTACGTGGAGAGCTCGAATTCACCACAGAGGCACGGAGACACGGAGAAAGACCTGATGATTTTTCTGTGTCTCCGTGTCTCCGTGGTGAGTTCATGTTCAAAGGATTTTTCCCAGTGCGGCTTTCGCGACCAGGGCGAGTTTCCTTGCCTTGGAAATAGCCGGGCGTCTGGTTAAAACATCGAAGTTCTGGCGCTCGATGGCAAGCAAAATTTCCTGGCCGCCGCGGGTAAACAGTTCGATATCGGGCGCCAAGTCTTTGTCCACTTTGCGCGCCAGCGGCAAGCCGCGGTGGAACCACTCGCGCGCGCGCGCGACCTCGAATTTCATCAGCTCGCGGAATTGTGGGGTACAGCGGCGGCTGGCGATGTCCTGCTCGCTGACGCCGAAGTGCCCCATGTCTTCCAGCGGAAGATAAATGCGGCCCTTGCCGTAGTCGCTCCAGACGTCCTGCCAGAAATTCGCCAATTGCAGCGCGGTACAAGTGAAGTCGGAAAGCTGCTGGCGTTCGTCGTCGCAATAGCCGCAGACGTAGAGCACAAGCCGGCCGACGGGATTGGCCGAGTAGCGGCAATATGCCAGCACATCGTCAAAGGCCGGATAGCGGCCGACGGTCTGATCCTGGCGAAAGGCCTTCAGCAGGTCCGCAAAGGGCTCACGCGGGATGTTGCACTCGCGGATGGTCTCCCGCAGTGCGATAAAAACGGGGTGGGTGGGACGCGCCGGGTTGCGCGATGAGGGTCCCGGCTCAAGCTTTTCTACATTTCTCCGCACATCGGGGGGCGGCGCCTGCACCAGGCTCAAGTAGGTTGCATTCAGCTCCCCTTCCCAATCCTGCAGCAGGCGCAAGGACTGCTGCGGATCGCCGACTTCGTCGCCCAGATCATCCGAAATTCGGCAGTAGGCGTAAACGCTGTAGAAATGAGGGCGAACGCGTTCCGGAAGAAACCAGGTGGCGACGGAAAAATTCTCGTAATGGCTGCGCGCCAGGCGCTCACAGTAGGCACGCGCCTCCGGCAACGACGGCGCCTGCTCCGGAATGGCGTATTCCGGCGGGAGTCCGGCAAAGGGGACGGAATTGGGGGTTGCCGTCAACATGGTCAATTTAACCACAGAGGACACAGAGGCAAAAAAATAACGGAGGACCTCGGTGGCCCTCCGCGTCCTCTGTGGTTTCGGCTTGTTCAGTGCCCCGGGATAATGGCGGTCTTGATGTCGCCATTCCGGTTGAGCATGTGACGCAACACTTGCTGCAAGCGCGACAGCGGCGCCTCGCCGGTAATGTAGTCGGCGCCGCGGATCTTGCGTTCGGCGATCAGCGCGAAGGCCTTGCGAACCGTTTCCGGCGTGTGATGGAACGTGGCCTTCAGAGTGATCTCGGAATAGTGCAGGCGATTGGTGTCGAGCGCGACTTTGGTGCCGCTGGCACAACCGCCGAAGAAATTTACGGTGCCGCCCTTGCGGGCCATGTCAATGGCCCACTCCCAGGCTTCGGGGCGCCCGACCGCTTCGATGACCACGTCGGCGCCGCGGCGATCGGGAGTCAGGGCGCGCACGGCATCCACGGGGTCCTGCACCTGGGTGATCTGGACGACGTCGTCGGCGCCCAAGCGCTTGGCGGCTGAAACTTGGGAATCGCGCTTGGCGACGGAGATCACGTTGCATCCCTTGAGCTTGGCGACTTGTACGAACATCAGGCCGATGGGGCCGCCGCCGATGACGACCACGGTATCGCCGATTTCCAGGCTGGTCTCGTGGAGCCCGCGCAGGACGCAGGCCAGCGGCTCAACCATGGCCGCTTCTTCGTAGCTCACATTGCTGGGCACTGCCAGCATATTGCTTTCTACGATCCGGCGGGGAATCTTGATGTACTCGGCATAGGCGCCATTGTTGAAGAGCAGGTCTTCACAAAGATTTTCCTGGTGCTTGGAGCAGTAGAAACACATCTGGCAGGGCGCCGAGTTGAGCGCCACCACGCGCATGCCGTTGCGGAAGCTCTTAACGCCGGGTCCGACCTCCTCGATGACTCCGGCCAATTCGTGGCCGAAAAGGGCCGGCGGGACGATCATGCGGGCATGATATCCGCGCTGGTAAACCTTGAGATCGGTACCGCAGGTCAGCGCGACTTGGACCTTGATCAGAACCTCGCCGTGACCGACACGGGGGATGGGCACTCTCTCAATCTTCACGTCCTCTTTACCGTAGAGGACAGCTGCTGTCATATGTCCGTTCACTAGCATTCCTTCCCTGGTGCGACTCCTTGGAACGATTAGCTACGCAGTGGGAACCTTGGGTTCCAGTGCCGGCTGGATGACGACTTTCATCGAATCCGGCCGGGGATGAGCCGCTAAGTTCAGTGCTTCCAAGGCGCTGGACAGGGGAAAACGGTGAGTAATGAGCCGCTCCAAATCCATTTCATGGCGGCATACAAAACTCACAGCTTCGTCCTGAAGATCAACGGAAGCGCTGTAAGAGCCCAATAAAGTTTTCTCGTCAACACAGATTGCGGCAGGATCGATAACGGCCTCTCCTCGAACCGTCTGCGCGAAAAGCAATATCCTGCCACCCGGCCGCGCAGCCTCCACAGCCGCAGGTATCAAAGACGTCCCGGCAACCGCCAGAACGACGGCATCAGCCCCACGCCCCTCGGTCCATTGGCGCACCGTCTGGACAGCATCGCAGCGCGAAGCATCCATGGACCTGTTGAGTCCAAAGCCAGCAGCTATTGTAAGCCTCTGGGGGAATAAATCGGAAGTGAATACCTTTGCACCTGCTCGTTGGGCCAATACTCCCAACAGGATACCGATGGGTCCTTGTCCCATAACGAGCACCGTCTCACCCCGCGCCAGTGACAGGGTCTGAATTCCTTTCAGGCAGGTGTTGATGGGCTCAATGAACGAGGCCTGCTCGAAAGAAACGTCCGGCGGCAGCTTGACGACACCGCCCCGGGCGACGATCCAGTCCATGACCCGGACATACTCCGAAAAGCCGCCACCGCTGGGCTCGTAGCCTGCGGTACAGCCGACTTGCTTGTAAACCGGGCATTGGGCGAACACCTTGTGCCGGCAGTAGAAGCAGTCGCCGCAGGGGATGTGATGAAAGACGCTGACCCGATCACCCAGGGCATAGCCGCTTACTCCGGCGCCGACTTGCGCCACCACGCCGGCCGTCTCGTGACCGAAGATGCGGGGCGCGGAATGGGAACCGGTGCTGATCTTTTTCAAGTCGGTGCCGCAGATGCCGCAGGTGTGAACCTTTACCAGAAGCTCGCCGGCGCCGATCCTGGGAACCGGAACGATTTCCAGGCGCACGTCGTCCCTGCCGTGATACACGGCGGCGCGCATTTTGGTGGGGATGAGCGTTGCATCCCGGTGTGCCCCGGTCTGTGTGGCAGTCGGCATTACGATGTTTTTCCCGACAGCGCCGGTTGAGGCGCTGCGCCTTGCTTCTCAATGAGATGAGCCAGAGCCTGGCAAAGTTTCTGAGATGCCTGGGCAGTATTGCGGGCAAGCCGCGCCAGCGTGCCCCAGCTGGCCGGCCGCAGCGCACAGGCAGCCACCAGGCGCGCGGTGCGAATGCGTCCACGAGAGTCGATGAACCGATCGAATGAGGGCATGGGAAAGTCCGCCGGTTCGGATACAGCCTTGAGCGCCATGAATTGACAGTCATGCTGGCCCGCGACCAGGGCTACGGCAGCGGCTTCCATGTCAACCGCCTGGCCGCCGAAAGCGCCGGTGATCCGCCGCTTGGCGTCGCGATCGAGCACCGAAGAAACGCTGACCAGGACACCATCGGTACCGCCGGCATCGAAGCGCGCGCCGGTGCCGAGATCCACGACCGTTGCCGGATGAAGAATTTGTCCCACCTTCAATTGCGAATCCAGTGCTCCCGCCAAACCCGCCGAGACGATGATGCGGGGCCGCTCGGAATCAAAGACGGCGACCGCAGCCTGACGCGCCAGCCGTGCCCCAATCCCGGAACAAACCACCAGAACCCGGTTGCTCGCAAAGGCCGAAAACGTTGCCTCGCCGGAAACGAGTTGCCGGCGAGGCCAGCGGCGCACCAGCGGCCGGACTTCACGTTCCAGGGCGGCGATAATGGCAATGTCAACCGACATAGCCATTCGCTTGAAACCACTCGGCGGCCCGGCGCAGGGCATCGTCCACCGCTACTATGTTCCAACCCAACTCGCGCTGCGCTTTCTCGGACGACACCCACATTTTTTTTCGGCCCATGCGAACCGCGTCCAGCGTGACGCGGGGTTCGCGGTGCAGCAATCGCCCGCTGATGACGGTATCGCCGGCGCCTGCCGCCAGCGCGAACACGTAGGGCAGTCGAATCTTGGGCGCCGGCAATCCGGTGATGGCCGCGAGTTTGTCCAGAATCTGTTTCAGCGTCAGATTCTCGCCGCCCAGGATATAGCGTTCGCCCGGGGTTCCCTTCTCCAGCGCCGCGATGTGCCCGCGGGCAACCTCGCGTACATCCACCAGGTTCAAGCCGGTATCCACGTAGGCGGGAAATTTTCGCTTCAGGAAGTCGAGGATGATCCGTCCGGTCGGAGTGGGTTTGACATCGCCCTCGCCGACCGGCGTGGTCGGATTCACCACCACGACATCGCCGCCGGACCTTCCGGCCTCGATCGCCACCTGCTCGGCAATGAACTTGGAGCGCTTGTAGTGGCCGATCATGTCTTCCAGGCGCACCGGCGAATTCTCGTCGGCGGGGCGGCCGTTGCCGGTGAAACCCATGGTCGCGACGCTGGAGCAATACACGATTCGCCGCACGCCGGCCTGCCTGGCAGCATCAATCAGCGCCCGCGTGCCCTCGACGTTGGAGCGATACATGGACTGCATGTCGGCAGCATCGCGCGTCCACAGCCGGTAATCGGCGGCAACGTGAAACACCACTTCGCAGCCCGCGATCGCGGTGCGCAGCGAATCGGGCTCTCGCAGATCGCCGACCACACGTTCGGCATGCAGGCCGTCAATGTTTCTGGTCGGACTCGAGGCTCGCACCAGCAGGCGCAGATCGGCGCCGTGGTTGGCCAATGCGCGCGCCACGTGGCTTCCGACAAAGCCGGTCGCTCCTGTCACAAACGCTTTCATCGAATCTGGCGTGCTATTCGAGCTTTTCAGGCTGCAGCGAAATGCCCTTCTCCCCAGCGGCCTTTCGCTCCCAGTATTGCCGCACCCAAGCGTCCCAGCTGTGTCCGGCTGCCATGTCGCGGCCGGTGAAGGCGAGGGCGGCAATGTCGGCGTAGGAAACCGAGGTCTTTCCTGCTCCGTTTTTCGGCACGAGACGAACCATGGAATCGGCGAGCGTGCGGCCGGGGCGGCGGTCGAATATATAGCCTTCGATCTGGGTGCCGTCTTTGCGGGTGATGAGCACGTCGCCGCGGTAATCGAAGGCGCGCTCCAGGGCCTGGCGCAGCTCGTTTTCGTCGGCCAGTTCGGGTACCCAGCCTTCGAGTTGCTCGCGGGCGCCGCGCTCGATGACTTCCAAGGCGTCTGGATCGGGCTCTGGTGTCCCGGCGCGATGTCCTGCTTCGCGGCCGGTCACACCCGTGTCTCCTGCGGCGCATCGCTCTCTATCTGCACCAGCGGATTGAAGGTGTGCACCGGGCGGACAGGTTCGTGAAGCAGTTCCAGCGCCTTGGGATCCGGGTAGCGGCTCGACATCGTGGCACGAACCGTGTCCCAGAAGCCGCGCAGCGAACTGAATGTGTCGTTCACCGCCGAGGCTTCGTAGCCGCTGTGCACCATGCAGTTGGCGCACTTGGGATTGCCGGATTCGGTGCCGTAGCCGGCCCACTCGGTGGTTTGCATCAACTCGGCAAACGTATCCGCATAGCCGTCCTGGAGCAGGTAACAGGGCTTTTGCCAGCCGAAGACATTAAACGTCGGCATGCCCCAGGGCGTGCACGGATAATCGCGCTTGCCCATCAGGAATTCCAGGAAGAGCGGCGACATGTTGAACCGCCAGTTCTGCTTGCGGTTGGAGAGAATGGCGCGGAACAGCCGGCGGGTGCGGGCGCGCCCGAGAAAGTGGCTCTGGTCGGGCGCCTTGTCGTAGGAGTATCCCGGTGAGAGCATCATGCCCTCGACGCCGAGCTCCATCATCTCGTCGAAGAACTCGCGCACGCTGCTGGGGTCGGCGCCGTCGAACAACGTGGTGTTGGTGGTGACGCGGAAGCCGCGGCGCAGCGCCTCCCGGACACCCTCGACTGCCTTGTCGTAGCCGCCTTCCAGGCAGACGGAAAAATCGTGATGTTGGCGCTGCCCGTCCACGTGGACGGAGAAGGTCAGAAACTTGCTCGGCTGGAACAGGTCGATCTTCTGCTTGAGCAGGAGCGCGTTGGTGCAGAGGTAAATGTATTTCTTGCGCGCGACCAGGCCGGCGACGATTTCGCCGATTTGCGGATGCAGCAAAGGCTCGCCACCCGGGATGGCAATGGTGGGAGCGCCGCATTCTTCCGCCGCGCGAAAGCACTCTTCCGGCGTGAGCTGCATTTTCAGCACGTGGCCGGGATACTGGATCTTGCCGCAGCCGGCGCATGCCAGGTTGCAGCGGAACAACGGCTCCAGCATGAGGACGAGCGGGTAACGCTTGCGTCCGAGCAGCTTCTGCTTCAGGACGTAGCTGGCGACCGTCCACATCTGCGAGACCGGTACTGGCATTACGCTTCTCCCAATTCGGTTTGCGGCGCGCTATTTTGCGAACCCGGAACGTCGGCGGCGTTTTCCGCCGCCATCATGACTTTCTGATACGTCGCCATCGCCAGCAACGGGAAGTACTCGGCGTACATGTGGTACTTGAGATAAAAAACTTTCGGGAACCCGGTGCCGGTGTTCCATTTTTCCTGCCACGAGCCGTCGCGCCGCTGCGTCTTGAGCAGGTAGGCGATTCCCTTGTGCACGCAATCGCTGCGCGTGTCGCCGGCGGCGAGCAGGCCCAGGATGGCCCACGCCGTCTGCGAGGCCGTGCTCGGACCCACGCCGCGCGCCGCCGGATCGTGATACGACCAGATGCTCTCGCCCCACCCGCCGTCCGGGTTCTGCACCATGCGGAGCCATTCGGCGGCCTGCTGGATGTAGGGCTCGTTTCGGTCAACCCCGATGGCTTCCAGCCCGCGCAGCACGAGGTGCGTACCGTAGATGTAATTGCAGCCCCAGCGGCCGAACCATGACCCGTCCGGTTCCTGCTCGTTGAGGATGAACTTGATGGCGCGCTGCACTCGCTTGTCGGCCTGGGTATAGCCGTGCGCGGCCAGCATCTCCAGCACGCGGCCGGTGATGTCCGCGGTCGCCGGATCGAGCATGGCGTTGTGGTCGGCGAACGGGATGTACTGGAAGACGAGCTTGTCGTTGTCCTTGTCGAAGGATGCCCAGCCGCCGTCCTTGCACTGCATGGAGAAGACCCAATCGAGGGCGCGGGTCACCGACTCGTGCTGGTAGCGCTCATTGGGATGATCCACATGGTCCAGCGCCAGGCACACCTGCGCGGTGTCGTCCACGTCAGGGTAAAACTCGTTGTTGAATTCGAAGTACCAGCCGGAGGGCTGGCCCTTGGGATTCTTGACCGACCAGTCCCCCTTGTGCGTGACCTGTTTCTTGAGCACCCAATCGGCGGCGGCGAGCATGCGCGGGTCTTTCGGGCTGACGCCGCTCTGACCGAGTGCGTAGAGCGCGTACACGGTGTCCCAGACCGGCGACTTGCACGGCTGCATGCGGAAGGTGCTCTCTTCCTCGATGCCGAGGGCTTCGAACTCGTCCAGGGCGCGGATGAATCGCGGATCGTCCACCGAGTAGCCGAGACAGCGCAGCGCGATGATGGAGTTCATCATGGCCGGATAAATCGCGCCCAGGCCGTCGCTCATCTCGAAGCGCTCCAGCATCCACTCTTCGGCGGCGCGCAGCGCGATGGAGCGCAGCGGCCGGATGTGGATGCGCTCCAGCCAGTGCGTCACGCGATCGAGGAAGAGGAAGAAATTCCGCCAACTGAAGAAGCGCGAGTCCCAGTGCAAGTAGAGATTGCAGTTGTCGCGCCCTCCCGGAAAAAGTTCCTCGATGCCCATTTCCGGCGGAATCTTCTTGTACGGCTTCTTCGCGTACACGATCGCCAGCGGGATGAAAATGGCGCGCGACCAGGAGGAAATCTCGTAGATGTTGAACCAGAACCAGTTGGGAAACAGCACGATCTCCGGGGGAATCGCGGGCACGGCGAACCAGTCATACTGCCCGAAAAAGCAGAGATAGATCTTGGTGTAGGTATTGGCGCAACTGGGTCCGCCGAGTTCACGGATTTTGCCGCGCGCACGCGCCATCGCCGGGTGCTGCGCGCTGTAGCCGGCCAGCTTGAGGGCAAAATATGCCTTCACCGAGGCGCTGACATCGGAAGGACCGTCGGGAAAAATGGGCCAGCCGCCGTCTTCGTTCTGGTGGTCGAGGATGCAGCGCGCCGCTTTCTGGAATTTGTTGGGATCACCAGTGCCGAGCAGGGTGTGCATGGCAATGTAGTCGGACTCGAGCGTGGTGTCCGCCTCGAGTTCGCCACACCAGTACCCGTCCTCGTGCTGGACAGAGAACAAATGCTTGCGCGCCGCGTCCAGCGCCGCGGCGACGCGGCTCACGATGTCGTCGATCTTGCCAAACTTCATCAGGTTTCTGGGGGACAAAACCCGCCCGAACTCTCCTTCTGACGGGATCACTCCGCCGTGGCTGCGGCCGGAGCGCTGCCAATCGCCTCGACAATTTCCGGCGGCAGCCCGAACCGGACGTTTTCCGGCATCACTTCCACTTCCCTGAGACCGGTAAAACCCTTTCCGCGCAGGAACTCAACCACTTCTTCGACCAGACACTCCGGCGCACTCGCTCCCGCAGTGACGGCAACATTGCGCACCGATTGCAGCCACTCCGGCCGGATGGCGCGATAGTTTTCGATCAGGTACGACGGCGTGCGCAGGCTCCCGGCTACTTCCACCAGGCGCTTGGAGTTGGAACTATTATCGGAACCGACCACCAGCAGCAGGTCAACCTCGCTGGCAATGTGCTTCACCGCCGTCTGCCGGTTTTCGGTGGCATAGCAGATGTCCTGGGCGGCCGGGCCGGTGATGTTGGGAAACTTGTTTTTCAGCGCCTCGACAATGTCGCGGGTTTCGTCAAGGCTGAGGGTGGTCTGCGTCAGGTACGCCACCCGATCGGGATCGGGAACGTGGAGCTTTTCCACGTCTTTCGCCGAACCCACCACCTGGGTCGCTGCCGGAGCTTCGCCGAGGGTGCCGATCACCTCATCGTGGTCGCGGTGACCGATCAGGATCAACGAATACCCTTCCTTGGCGAAACGGATGGCCTCGACGTGCACCTTGGTCACCAGCGGGCAGGTGGCGTCGATCACCCGCAAATTCCTGTCTTTGCTGGCGTCGCGGACCTTGGGGGCGACGCCGTGGGCGCTGTAGATGACGCGCTCCCCGGCCGGGACCTCGTCCACGTTGTCCACAAAAATCGCGCCCTTGGCCGAAAGCTCCTCGACCACATAGCGGTTATGGACGATTTCCTTGCGGACGTAGATCGGCGGGCCGAAGGTCTCGAGTGCGATGCGGACAATGTCAATGGCGCGCACCACTCCGGCGCAAAAGCCACGCGGCTTCAATAACAACAGCGATTTCTCGTGCTTGTCGGTCATCAATCCTGACCGGCTACCCGGAGCCGGTGCACCCCTCACCCTTGGTAGTATAAACGATGCCAACCTAGCTCACCCCAACGCGTACCGTCAATGTAAATAACAGACAATGCGGGGATTAACATCGGTCGGCGCTATTCCGCAGTGAACAGCGCCCAGAACTCGCGGGCGGAAAATGCGGCTTGGACGGGCGCAGCCCTACCTCGGAGTTCCTGCCTTCAGCATTTGCTCGGCGTGCTTAAGCGAGGTTTCCGTGACCTTGGCGCCGCTCAACATGCGCGCCAGTTCCTCGCGGCGTTCGCGGTCGTCGAGACGACGGAGGATGGTGCGGGTGCGTCCGGCCACTGCCTTCTTTTCGATGACGTAATGCTGATCGGCAAAGCAGGCGATCTGCGGCAGGTGCGTAATGCAGAGCACTTGCGAGGTGGCTGCGAGCTCTTTCAGCTTCTTGCCAACGGCCTCCGCCGCGCGCCCGCCGATGCCGATATCAATCTCATCGAAAACCATTGTGCGCTGTGTCTCGTTACTCCGCCGCCGCGTCCGCGCTTCAATGGTCGCCTTCAGCGCCAGCATGACGCGCGACAATTCGCCGCCGGAAGCGATCTGCTCCACCGGCTTCAGCGGTTCGCCGGGGTTGGTCGCGATCAGGTATTGCACCTGGTCGAACCCGGAACTGCTCCAGTTCTGCTCCTCGTCGGAACCATCCACCTGCACGCGGAAGCGGGCCTTCATCGCCAGCTCGTTTACTTCCTGCTCGACCAATTTTTCCAGGCGGCGCGCGGCGTCGGTTCTCTGGCGCGAGAGGGCGCGCGCGGCTGAAAGATACTGTGCGGCCGCTGCCGCCAATTCCGCGCGCAGATTGCGCAGCACCTCGTCCTTGTTTTCGATCTCGTTGAGCTTGCGCGCGACTTCTTCGCCGAACGCGATGACGGCATCCAGCGACTCTCCGTACTTGCGCTTCATGCGATCGAGCGTAGCCAGCCGGTTTTCGATCTCGGCCAGCCGTTCCGGGGAGGCGTTGATGGCCCCGGCATACTCGCGCAACGTGGCACCAAGGTCTTCGGCGGCGATGCGCGCCGATTCCAGCGCTGCCAGCGAATCCTGGAAGGTCGGGTCGTAACGCGCGAGTTCCTCGACCTGCCGCGAAGCCGCCCGCAATGAGCTGGCGGCCGATGCGTCGCCTTCGTACAGCAGGTCGTAGGCCGTCATGGCGGCGAGGTAGATTTTCTCGGCATTGGCGAGGACGCGCTTCTCCGCCTCGAGCCGCTCATCTTCGCCCGCCTGCAGCCGCGCGCTCTCAATCTCCTTCTTCTGGAAGCTCCACAGATCGATCAGGCGCAATTTGTCTTGTTCGCCGCGTTCCAACTCGGCGATGCGGCCGCGGATTCCATGCCAGGTGCTGAACACGGCGGCCGCTGCGCCGGCATCGCATCCGCCGAACAGGTCCAGCAGCTTCAGCCGCGCGGCGGCGTCGAAACCCAGGATGGACTCGGTCTGCGCGTGCACCGACGCCAACATGGGCGCGAGTTGCTTGAGCACGGCGACCGTGGCCGGCTGGTTGTTGACGAATACGCGCCCGCGGCCGCCGCCGGCGATTTCGCGCCGAAGAATAATTTCGCAATTGTCGGAGTCGATGCCGTTCTGTTCCAGGACCTCGGCCGCGCGCCGGTCGTCCACGTCGAAGACCGCCGACACCACCGCCTTGTCCGCCCCGTGGCGGATGATGTCGCTGGTAGCCTTTTCGCCGAGCAGCAACGCCAGCGCGTCGATCAGGATGGACTTGCCCGCGCCGGTTTCGCCGGTCAGGAGGTTTAATCCCGGGGCGAATTCCACCACCACGTGATCGATGACGGCATAGTTTTCGACGCGCAGTTCGAGGAGCACCGGAGATTCCTGTGGGAGAAATTCGTGCGCAGAATAGCACGACTGCCGTTTTCAAGTTGCCGGTTCCGCTTTCCGAGTGGAAGGCATCAAAGCTCAGGTGAAGCCCGGAGCGCCCAGCGTGGTGGGACGTGAAAGATTGCGTTCACCGATGGTGAGCATTCAACTCGGACCACATACGGCAACAACTTACTCCCGCAGCGCTGGTCTATAATTGAGTCCAGTTGTGGGACAAATTTTCCTGAAGGATGATGCTTATTTCCCCCTTCCTTTCGTTTGTCATCGGCGGTGAGATCGCCAACCTGGTTTGGCAGTCCGGTCCGGTTGCCAAGGTGGTTCTCATCATTCTGCTGTTCTTCAGCCTCCTCTCCTGGTCCATCATTCTTTCGCGATGGAACCTGCTGCGGCGGGCGCGCGTGCAAAGCGGGCGGTTCTTGCGTGCTTTCCGGCGGGCGCAGCGCTTCCAGGACATTGCCGCGGTGTCGGAGCAGTTCAGGCCCAGCCCGCTGGTGGCCGTCTTCACGAGCGGATATGACGAGTACAAGCGCTCGCGCGGCAGCTCCGCCCCCATCCAGCGCGCCATGCAGATCGGCGCCTCCGAGGAATTGACGCGGCTGGAGCGCCGCCTGCCCTGGCTCGCGATCACCGCCGCCACTACCCCGTTCATCGGATTGTTCGGTACCGTGTGGGGCATCATTGATGCCTTCCATGGCCTGGGCACGGCGGGAGCGGCGACCTTGCGCGCGGTGGCGCCCGGGATTTCCGAGGCGCTGATCACCACCGCCGCCGGCCTGTTCGCCGCCATCCCGGCGTTGATCGCCTACAACCTGTTTGGCAACGACCTGCGGGAGTTCGGCAAGCGCATGGATGACTTCTCGCTGGAAATGCTCAACGCCGTGGAGCGCGCCGGCGCCGAGACGCCGCGCCGCGTCGCCGCCACGGAACCGGAGTTACGGTAATGGCATTCACCGATTCCAACGGCCGCACCCGCTCGGCGCTGGCCGACATCAACATCACGCCGCTGGTGGACGTGGTGCTGGTGCTGCTGATCATTTTTATGCTGACCGCGCCCATTCTGCAGTCCGGCATCGAAGTGGACGTTCCAAAAACCAAGACGGTGAAGGAAATCACGGAAGAGCGCCTGGTCATCAGCATCGACAAGCAGCAGCGCGTGTTTCTCGGCAACGATCCCATCAACGTGAACCTGATTCCGGCCACGTTGCGCCGGAGGGTCCGCGATCCGCAACGGCAATCCATTTTTCTTCGCGCCGACGAAAATGTTCCGTTCGGCGCTTTTGCCACGGTGATGGACGCTGTCAAGCAGGCGGGTATCACCAACGTCAGCATCGTCACACAGCCCCTGAACCCGAATGCCGGCACGCGCTGATATCTATACCGAACGGGAGAACTGGCAGCAGCCGCTGGCCTGGTCGGTTGCGCTGCATGGGCTGTTCTTTGCGTCCATGCTCATTTACGGGGCCATTTTCGGGCGCTTCGCCGGCGAATCCTGGGGCGGCGCCGGCTCAGGCGGAAGCGCCATGAGCGCCACCCTGGTCAGCACCATCCCGTTGCCCCATGCCGCGACACAGACGCAGAACATCCTGGCCAACGAATCGAAGGGGTTGACGCAATCGTTGCCCCAGGTGAAAGAAGAACCAACCCCGGAGGCGATCCCGATCCCGGAGAAGGACACCAAGCGGCGTCCCGAGCCGAAGCCCCGCACCTCGACCCAGACGAAACCCCGCCCGCCGGAGGAAGAGCCCAGCAATGTGGTGCCCTTCGGACAGGGCGGTCCGGTGAGCGGGCCGTATGGCGTGTTCAGCACCCCGAATGCGAAAGGCGGGTTCGGGTTCAACGGCGGCAGCGGGGATTTCGGTTCGCGCTTCGGGTGGTACGTCCGCGTGGTGCAGCAGAAGGTTTCGGAGAACTGGCTGAAATACGAGATCGACCCGAATATCCACGATGCGCGCCGGGTTTACATCACCTTCGAAATCACGCGGAGCGGGCAGCCGGCCAACGTGCAGATCGAGCAATCCAGCGGCGTGCCGTCGCTGGACCAGTCGGCGCTGCGCGCGCTGCAGCGCATCGACTCTTTCGGGCCCTTGCCCAATGAGTACGCCGGCAACCGCGTCTCGGTGGAATTCTGGTTTGATTTCCGGAGGTAGGAAATTTGCAATTGGTAATTTGTAATTGGCAATTTCTGCGGCGGAATTGCGCGACGCAGTGGAAAATTACAAATTACAAATTGCAAATTACACATCAATGATGAAACGAATTGTTCTGGCATTTCTCGCGATCCTGTTGCTGACGTCAGTGTCTTTCGCCCAGAACGACTGGATCCGTACCGGCACGGGGCTTGGGGTCGAAAAAGTCCGCCTTGCGGTGCCCGACTTCAAGCAGGTGACCGCCGATTCCGCCAGTGGCCTGCTGCTGAAGGCGTTCAACGAAACCCTGTGGAACGACCTCAGCCAGGCCGGCATTTTCGACGTCGTCTCCAAGAGCTTCTACCCGCTCCAGGTGCCGGGTTCGCCCGACGAAGTGAAACTCGACGCGTGGGCCAATCCTCCGACCAATGCCGGCATGCTGGCGTTCGGCAACCTCAACGCCTCCGCCGGCGATGTGGTCGTGCAGGGCTGGCTGTACGACGTGAAGAACTCGCAGTCGCCGCAGGTGCTGGGCAAGCAGTACCGCGAAAAGGCGACGGAAGAGAACGCGCGCATCATCGCGCACCGCTTCGCCGATGAGATCATCTTTCGCCTGGGCGGCGGCATCCCGGGCATCGCGGAGAGCAAAATTGCTTTCGTCAGCAGCCGGGACGGGCACAAGGAAATCTGGCTCATGGATTATGACGGCGCGAATCAGCGCCCGTTGACGCACCTGGGCTCGATCGCGCTGTCGCCGCGCATTTCGCCCGACGGTTCGCGGGTCGCCTTCAGCGCTATCACCGGCGGCGGGTGGAACATTGGAATGTACTCCCTGGACCTCGGCCGCACCGTGTCGTTTCCGCGTTTTGGCGGCACCAACCTCTCGCCGGCCTGGGCGCCCGACGGGAAGCAGATTGCGTTCTCATCGTCGCGCAGCGGCGATCCGGAGATTTTCGTCGCCGACTCTGACGGCTCGCACCTGCGGCGCGTCACCGCCTACCGCGGACCGGACGTGGCGCCGGTGTGGAACCCGAAGACCGGGGCGCAGATTGCGTGGGTCAGCGGACGCAGCGGCCTGCCGCAGATCTACCTCATGGAGGCCGATGGCACGAACCCGCAGCGCATCACCGACCAGGGCTATGCCGTGTCGCCATCGTGGTCGCCCAACGGCCAGTACCTCGCCTTCGCCTGGATCCGGCACTACGGGCCCGGCATGCCGGGAGCGCAGGACATCTACGTCATGGATATCGCCAGCAAGCAGATCGTCCAGCTGACGCACGAGGCCGGCCGCAACGATTTTCCGTCATGGTCTCCGGACGGGCGGCACCTTGTGTTTCAGTCCAACCGCGCCGGCGGCGAACAGATTTGGACCATGCTGGCCGACGGTACCGAGCAGCACCGCTTGACCAGCGCCGGTCACAATACGCAGCCCAACTGGAGTTGGAAATAGCGTTGCACAACGGGCCAGGCGCATCTTGCATCACACGAACGTGTGTGTGCGCAAATGTAGTGGAAACGTTTTAGGCTTTCCGGGTGTACATTGTTGGATTGCAGGCAGAACGCCGGACGATTCTTAACAGACACCGGCCGCTGGATGATTTGGGTTCACTTGCGTTGTACGGGAGGAGAGAGGTGAATCACGACAGGTTGAAGTGGATTTTTCTCATCGTGCTTTTGGGCAGTGTGCTGACTCTGGGCGGTTGCAAGAAGAAAGTCGCTCCGGCGCCACCGCCACCGCCACCACCGCCGGCAGCGCCGACGGCTTCACTGAGCGCCAGCCCCGACACCATTCAGCTGGGGCAATCGAGCACGCTGACATGGCAAACGCAGAACGCCACCGCTGTCACGCTCGACGGCAGCAATGTGAATCCCAACGGCTCGCAGCGCGTGTCACCGACACAGTCCACCACCTACCGGCTGGTCGCCAAGGGCGCCGGCGGCACCCAGGAAGCCACGGCGCGGGTGACGGTCACGCCACCGCCGCCGCCGCCGTTCCAACCCAGCGCTACCGACGAGGAGTTGTTCAGCCGGAACGTCAGGGACATCTTCTTCGACTACGACAAGTACGATATCCGGGCGGACCAGCAGGCGGCGCTGCAGGCCGACGCACAGTTCCTCGCGCAGCATCCCGCGATGCACTTCACCCTCGAGGGACATTGCGACGAGCGCGGCTCGACGGAGTACAACCTGGCGCTCGGCGACAATCGCGCGAATGCGGTGAAGAACGCGCTCATCCAGGCCGGTGTCGGAGCGGATCGTATCCACGCCATCAGCTACGGCAAGGAAAAGCCGTTCTGCACCGAGTCCAGCGAGCAGTGCTGGCAACAAAACCGCCGCGGGCACTTCGTGTACCAGAGGTAGCCTGGGGCACGGGTTGCTGGGGACCGTGGTAGAGAACAGTGCGCGGACACCGGAGCCATCTTCTGTGTCCGCATCTCCCTGTCCACCGGGCGATTCACCGGCCAACGGCCGGCTACCCAGCACCAACAGCAGTATTTCTGCATCCAACAGAGCAGCACAACTGAGCAGCTGTCTATGAAAACTTTGAAGTTCTTTGTTCCCCTGGCATTGCTGGTCGCCGCCGCCTTGCCCGCGTTTCCGGTCAGCAAGGAAATCGTTCAGCTCCAGACACAGGTGCAGGCGCTGCAGGACCAGATGGCGCGCATGCAGCAGGCTTTCGACGAGCGCATGGGCGTGATGCGAAACCTGATCGAATCCAGCACCGACAAGATGAACCAGATCAATGCCGGCCTCGCCGATCTGCAACGCACTCTCAAGCAGCAGCAGGCGGAGGGCGGCACGCGCACCGACCAGCTTTCCGGGCAAATCCAGGCGCTGAACGACTCGGTGGATGAACTCAAGGCGCGCATGGGCAAGATCGGCAACCAGCTCGAGGCCATGCAAAACGCGCAGACCACATTGCCCCCCGGCGCTGCGGCCGGCCAGCCCCCCGCGCAGCCGGCGCAGCAGCAGGCGCCTCCGCCCGACGTGCTCTACAACAACGCGTTGCGCGACTACAACGCCGCCAAGTACGACCTGGCGCTGCAGGAGTTTGCCGATTACCTGAAGTTCTATCCCAACACCGACCTCGCGGGGAACGCGCAGTTCTACATCGCCGACCTCGCTTATCGGCAGGGCAACTACGAGCAGGCGGTGCAGGAATACGACAAGGTCCTGGAACAGTATCCCAGCGGCAATAAGGCTCCGGCGGCGCAACTGAAAAAGGGATTTGCGTTGCTGGAACTGGGACGCCGCAATGATGGGGTCCGGGAGTTGAACGCCCTCGTCAAGCGCTACCCGCGGTCGCTGGAAGCCGACCAGGCACGCAAGCGGCTGGCTTCGCTGGGCACCAAGCCCAGCGCCGCACGTCCCGCGCGCAGGCCGGGGGACTGAATATCGGGTGATCGGATGATCTGGCGATCTAAAGCGGGAAGGTTTTAGATCACCCGATCACCAGATGCGTCACAACACGCAACTCACTTCAGATTTAAACTGCGCAAGCAGTACCGAATCTCCTGCGCCATTTCGATGACGCGCATACCTTCCTTGACCATCAGCTTGCAGGAGATGGCCGCGTGCGCCTGCGTGCCCTCGCCCATGTCGTACACCACGCGACAATACTGGCAGTCCTCGTTCCAGCAGAAGCGGCCGTAGGAGATTTCCTCCGGCGCCAGGAACTGCATCGCCCGCAGCATCATGTTGCCTTCGGGCACTTCAAACTCCCGGCCCATGATGGTGATCTTGATGAGTTTTTCGTACGGACGGTACAGAGGCCCGGGGCTGCTCATGGGCCGCATTGTACGAACCTTGCTGCGGCCTTCAACAGAAGAAAGTCGGCCACGTACTCAGAAGTGAACGCTTTACCGCAGTTCCTCCATGCACTCTTCCAGCACCTGCCGTGAAGGACGCACCACCGACTCCGGCAAAGTCGCGAGGGATTCGTCGGTGACGTTGAGCAGCTCCATGAACGTCGGCGCAGTGGGGTTAACATAAAAAACGCCGGTCAGGATTTCGCCTTTGTCATGGGCTTCGGCCAATCGCTTCAGCGATTCCGCCTTGTTGGTCGGATCGTACCCCTCTTCGATCTTGCGCAAGCGCAGGCGAGAGCCGTCGTGCATGCTGACATCAACCGTCGCTCCCGCCTCGTACTCCACGTCAATGTCTTCAAACGCGGGCACGAAGCTCACTTCCTGCAAGGGTTCATCGTGATCCTTGGTGAACTTGTACGACTTAGTCGAACCCTCGTGGTCGTTGAACGTGACACACGGCGAAATGACGTCCAGCATGGCCGTGCCGTTGTGCGCGATGGCGGCCTTCAGCATGGCCAGCAACTGCTTCTTGTCGCCTGAAAAAGAGCGCCCAACGTAGGTTGCGCCCAGCATGATGGCGAGCGAGCAGGTATCGATGGGCGGCAGGTCGTTAATGACGCCGCTTTTCAGCTTGGAACCAATATCCGCCGTGGCCGAGAACTGGCCCTTGGTCAGGCCGTACACGCCGTTGTCCTCGATGATGTAGATCATGGGCAGGTTGCGCCGCATCATGTGCACGAACTGCCCGATGCCGATGGACGCGGTGTCGCCGTCGCCGCTGACGCCGAGCGCGATCAGCTTGCGGTTGGCCAGCAGCGCCCCGGTGGCCACCGAGGGCATGCGGCCGTGCACCGCGTTGAAGCTGTGCGAGCGGTTCATGAAATAGGCCGGGCTTTTCGAGGAGCAGCCGATGCCGGAGGGCTTGATCACGTGCTCCGGCGGAATGCCCATTTCGTACATCGCGTCAATAATGCGTTCCGAGATGGCATTGTGGCCGCAACCGGCGCACAGCGTAGTCTTGCCGCCTTTGTATTCGATCACCGTCAGGCCGATGCGGTTGGTCTTGGGCTGGGGCGTGGAAGTCGGTGCGGTCGCCATATTATCGGCCCTCCTGCGAAATAATCTCGTCGGTGACAGAACGGGCGTCAATCGGCAGCCCGTTGTAGTGGCGCACGCTGCGCAGCTTGGTAAGCTGGGCGGCGTCGAGATCGAGCTTGAGCAGCGCCATCATTTGCGCGTCGCGGTTCTGGTCCACCACGTAAATGCGGTCGTGCGAGGCGACGAACTCGTGCACGTCGCGGTTGAAGGGGAACGCCCGGATGCGCAGGTAGTCGGTTTCGACGCCGTATTCCTTGCGCATCTGGTCGCGGCTTTCCACCAGTGCCCAGTGCGAAGTGCCGTAGGCGATGATGCCGACCTTGGACTTGCCGTTTTGCGCCATCTCCGGCTTGGGCACGTGCGAGCGCGCGGTCTCGAATTTGTGATTCAGGCGCTCCATGTTGTTGACATAATCGTCGGGACGCTCGCTGTACTGCGCGGCTTCATTGTGCCCGCTGCCGCGCGCGAAGTACGCCGCCGCGGGATGCTCAGTGCCCGGCAAGGTGCGATAGCCGATGCCGTCGCCGTCCACGTCCTTGTAGCGGGCGAAACTCCCCAACCGGTCGAGATCTTCCTTGCTCAGCACCTTGCCACGGCGGATGGGCTTTTCGGGATACTGAAACGGCTCCGACATCCAGTTGTTCATGCCCAGATCGAGGTCGGAGAGGACGAACACCGGTGTCTGGAAGTGTTCGGCCAAATCAAAAGCTTCGCCGGCCATGGTGAAGCACTCGGCCACCGAACACGGGAAGAGCACGATGTGCTTGGTATCGCCGTGCGAGAGGAACGCGGTGGAGAGGACGTCGCCCTGCGCGGTGCGCGTCGGCAGGCCGGTGGAGGGTCCGACGCGCTGGATGTCCCAGATCACCGCCGGCACTTCGACGTAATAGCCCAGCCCGGTAAATTCCGCCATCAGCGAGATGCCGGGGCCCGAAGTGGAGGTCATGGACCGGGCGCCGGCCCAGGCCGCGCCCAGCACCATGCCGACGGCAGCGAGTTCGTCTTCCGCTTGTACGATTGCGAAAGTAGCTTTGCCGTCTTTGCCGATGCGGTATTCCTTCATGTATTCGATGAGGGTTTCGACGAGCGAGGACGAAGGCGTGATCGGGTACCAGGTCACGACCGTCACGCCGGCGAACATGGAACCCAGCGCGCCCGCCGAGTTGCCGTCAATGATGATTTTGCCGCGCGTCTTGTCCATGCGCTCGATGGAGCACGGGTCAGACTTGGTGAGCGAGGCAGCGGCGTAGTCGTATCCGGCTTTGGCGGCGTTGACGTTGAGATCGGCGGCCTTCAGCTTGCGCCCAAACTGCCGGCGGATGGCTTTCTCCATCTCCGCTGGATCCAGCTTCAGCAACTGCGCGACCACCCCGACGTACACCATGTTCTTGACCAGCTTGCGCAGCTTGGCCTCGGCACACACGGTCGTCACCAGCTTGTCGAATGGTACCGAGTAGAAGATCAGGTCCTGGCGGAGCGAGCTCAGGTTGAGCGGTTCGTCATAGAGCACGGCGGCGCCCGGGGTCAGCGACTTCACGTCCTCCTGGGCCGTCTCCGGATTCATCGCCACCAGGAATTCGCACTCTTTTCGGCGGGCAATGTAGCCGTCCTTGCTGGCGCGGATGGTGTACCACGTCGGCAAGCCGGCAATGTTCGACGGAAAAAGGTTCTTGCCGGAGACCGGCACCCCCATCTGGAAAATAGTCCGCAACAGGACCGAGTTGGCCGATTGCGACCCGGAACCGTTCACCGTCGCCACCTGGAGGGAGAAGTCGTTGACGACCTGCTTCCGATCCAGGCGGCCGGCAAGTTCCTGGGGGCCAATTTCAGTGGTAGCCATACCTAGCCATCCTTATCCGCACATCTATCATTGCTGCTGGAGAGATTTTGTAAGAATTATACGGCAACGCGAAATCCCAAAACGCCCGAGACTCGGATGCACAGCCGGCCCTAGGGGCAGCTCCCCACAAAACAGTATCGTATCACGATGGACTTCTTTCACTCGGTGAAAAACTGGGCGATCTTGCGGAACTTGTCGTAGCGCTGCGCCAACAATTCCTCGATGGATTTTGCCCGCAGCTCCGACAGGTGCTTCTGCAGGGCCTGGTCGAGCATGCGGGCGGCGGCGTCCCAGTCGGTTTGCGCGCCGCCGGGGGGTTCCGGCACGATGTCGTCCACGCAACGAAACTCGCTCAAATCGCCGGCGGTGATCCGCATGGCCTCGGCCGCCAGTTCCCTCTTGCCGGCGTCGCGCCACATGATGGACGCGCAGCCCTCCGGCGAAATGACGGAATAGATGGCGTCCTCCATCATCAGCACGCGATCTCCGATGGCGATGGCCAGCGCGCCGCCGCTGCCGCCCTCACCCGTAATCGTGGTAATGATGGGGACGCGCAGCCGCGCCATTTCGCGCAGGTTGTGGGCGATCGCCTCCGCCTGCCCGCGCTCCTCCGCGCCGAGCCCGGGATAGGCGCCCGGTGTGTCCACCAAGGTGAAGATGGGACGGTGGAATTTCTCCGCCATCCGCATGACGCGCAGCGCCTTGCGGTAGCCCTCGGGATTCGGCATGCCGAAGTTGCGGTAGACGCGCTGTTTGGCGTCGCGACCCTTCTGGGTACCGATGACGGCGACGTCCTCGCCGTGAAAACGCGCCATGCCGCAGACAATGGCAGGGTCATCGGAAAATCCGCGGTCGCCGTGGATCTCGCTCCAGTCGGTGAAGATGCGCTCGATGTAGTCCAGCGTGTAGGGGCGCTGCGGATGACGGGCGAGTTCGGTCTTCTGCCAGGGACCGGCATGGGTCATCTGCCGGCGCAGGGCCTCAATCTGGCCTTGGAGAACTTTGAGCTGCTTGCGGGCTTCCTGGTTCTCTCCTGCGGCGCTTTCCAGACGCCGGACTTGCTGCTCGATGTGCTCGAGTTCCTGCTTAGCCTGTTCGGAAGAATCCATCAGGTTTCCGTTTCCCGCGCTGCGCCGGACCGACTCCAGTTCCCGGCTCACCAGCTCGAACACCAGCGACAGGCCAGGGTGAGCCAAATCGAATCCTTTGCGGGTGACGTCAGAATCGTGGTCAGTCAACGATGCGGACGCTGCCGCGCCCGCACAGTTCCTCTACACGCGCAATGAATGCCCGGTCCGGCTGAACATTATAGCCCTCCGGCTCCATGATAACCATGAAGTCGCCGGCACGCTCCACGTCGAACAACACCTTCGCTTCGCCGGGATGAGAGGTGCAGTGGGCGTGCAGTCCATCGATCGTCTCCACCGTCGCGGTCTCCAGCGGCACGCGGATACGGATGGCGCGCGGCAACCGCGGCTTGGCCTGCTCCAGCGGTTCGATATCGCCGACCAGCAGCTTGGGATTGGCGCCTTCCTCAACTCGCACGCCGCCTTTGATCAGCACCGGCACTTCCAGCTTCACTTTTTCCTGCAAACGCCGGTACGCCTCGGGAAAAACGATCAGGTCCACCGTGCCGAGCATGTCTTCCAGCACTCCCTGGGCGTAGAGGTCCCCCTTGCGCGACCTGGCGACGCGCAAGTTGGTGATGATGCCGGCGGTGAAGATCTCGTCCTTGCCCGTGCTCTGCTTCATGGCGCCGATTTCTTCCGTGGAGAGCGCGCCGAATTCCTCCAGCTTAGACTGGTACTTCTGCAGTGGATGGCCGGTGATGAAGAAGCCGAGGATTTCCTTTTCGGCGGCGAGGCGCTGGTGTTCGTCCCATTCGGCGCCATCGAGATACTCGGCTTGGGACGACGGCAACTGCGGCTCGTCAAACACACCGAACAGGCCGTGCTGCCCGGCTTCGATGTCGCGCTGGGTTTTCTGGCCGCGGTCCATCGCTTTGTCCACGGCGTCGAACAGTTGCTTGCGCCGGCCGAGGGAGTCCATGGCGCCGCTCTTGATCAGTGACTCGACCACCCGCTTGTTGAGCAGGCGAAGGTCCACGTTCTCGCAAAAGTCATAGAACGAGCGGAATTGTTCGAGCTTCTTGCGCGCGGCCACGATGGACTCGATGGCGTTCTGCCCGACGTTCTTGATGGCGGCCAGCCCGAAGCGGATGGCCTTGCCGTGGGGCGTGAAATTGGCGTCGCTGACGTTGATGTCGGGCGGCTCGACCGCAATCCCCATCTCGCGGCACTCGTTGATGTACTTCACCACGTCATCGGTGCTGCCGGTAACGGAGGTCAGCAACGCGGCCATGAACTCGACCGGATAATGCGTCTTCAAGTACGCCGTCTGATAGGCGAGCAGGGCGTACGCCGCGGAGTGTGACTTGTTGAAGCCATAGCCGGCGAACTGCTCCATCAGGTCGAAAATCTTTTCCGCCTTGCGCGCCGGAATACCGCGTTCGGCGGCGCCTTGCATGAAGCGCTCGCGCTGCGCCGCCATCTCCTCCGCCTTCTTCTTGCCCATGGCGCGCCGCAGCAGATCGGCTTCGCCGAGCGAGTAGCCGGCGAGACGGTTGGCGATCTGCATCACCTGCTCCTGGTACACGATCACGCCCAGGGTCTCGCGCAGGATGGGCTCCAGTTCCGGCAGTTCGTATTCGACTTTGCGCCGCCCCCCCTTGCGCTCGATGAAATCGTCGATCATGCCGCCCTGAATCGGACCCGGGCGGTAGAGCGCGTTGAGGGCGGTGAGGTCTTCGACGGTGTTGGGCTTGTAGCGCCGCAACACGTCGCGCATGCCGTGCGATTCAAACTGGAAGACGCCGCTGGTCAGCCCGCTGTGGAAGACCTTTTCGTAGGTTTCCTTGTCGTCAAGCGCAATCGTGTTCCAGTGCAGGTCCTGGCCGTGCACTTGCTTCACCAGTTTGAGGGCATCGTCGAGAATGGTCAGCGTGGTGAGCCCGAGGAAGTCCATCTTCAGCAGGCCCATTTTCTCGATCGCCTTCATGTCGAAGGCGGTGACGATTTCGTCATTTTTCGTCTTGTGCAGCGGGACCAATTCGAGCAGCGGCTGCGGCGAAATGACAACCCCGGCGGCATGCACGCCGGCATTGCGCACCATGCCTTCGAGGCGGCGGGCGGTGTCGATGAGTTCCTTGACCTGCGCCTCGCTGTCGTACGCCTGCTGCAGGGGCGGCGAGTCTTTGAGAGCTTTTTCCAGCGTGATGTTCAGCGTTGCCGGAACCATCTTGGCGATGCGGTCCACGTCGCTGTAGGGGATCTGCATGGCGCGTCCCACGTCCTTGATCGCCGCCTTCGCCATCATGGTGCCGAAGGTGATGATCTGCGCCACATTATCCCGGCCGTATTTCTGGGTGACGTAATTGATGACTTCGGCACGGCGGTTCATGCAGAAGTCCACGTCGATGTCGGGCATGGAGACGCGCTCAGGATTGAGAAAGCGCTCGAACAGCAATTCGTGCTGCAGCGGATCCAGGTCGGTGATCTCCATCGAGTAGGAAACCAGCGAGCCGGCTGCAGAACCGCGCCCCGGGCCGACCGGGATGCCGCGCTCCTTCGCCCACCGGATGAAATCCCACACGATGAGGAAGTACCCGGAGAACTGCATCTGGCGGATGATGTCAATCTCGCGCACCAGGCGCTGTTCGTAGTCGCTGATGGTGTGCTTGAGCCGTCCTTGCCGCTCCACCTCGCGGATGGTGTTCAGCCGGCGCGCAAAGCCTTCCCGCGCAATGTGCTCGAAATAGCTGTCGAGGGAAAAACCAGCCGGGACCTCGAAGTGCGGGAAGGGGTTGCGGATTTTCTCCAGCTTCAGGGTGCAGCGCTCGGCAATGTCCAACGTGCGGCGCAAGACTTCCGGTGTGTCCGGGAACATCTGCAGCATTTCCTGGTAGCTCTTGACGTAGAAATGCCGCGTCTGGAATTTCATCCGGTTGGTGTCCTGGACGTACTTGCCGGTCTGAATGCAGACCATCACGTCCTGCGCGTGCCAGTCATCCTCGCAGAGATAATGGCTGTCGTTGGTGGCGACCAGCGGCAGATCGAGCTCACGCGCCAGCTTGTGCAGCGCGGGGTTGATGGTCTGCTCCTGCTCCAGGCCCTGGTTCTGGATTTCGACGTAAAAGTTCGGTTTGCCGAAGATGTCGGCGAACTGCCCGGCGGCCTGCTTGGCGGCGTCGTACTTGCCTTCCGTCAGGCGCTCGGCAACCTCGCCCTTCAAACATCCGGAGAGCCCGATCAGGCCGCGGGCGTGTTCGGCGAGGAAGCGCTTCGAGATGCGCGGCTTGTAATAGAACCCGTGCAGCGACGCTTCGCTGGTGATCCGCGCCAGGTTGCGGTAGCCCTCTTCGTTCTCGGCGAGCACTACCAGGTGATTGTAGGAGTCGCCGTCGGGGGCCATGCGGTCGGTATTGTGGTCGTCCTTCTTGCACACATACAGTTCGCAGCCGATGATCGGCTTCACGCCGGCGCTTTTCGCCGCATGGAAAAAATGGAATGCGCCAAAGATGTTCCCGTGGTCCGTCATGGCGACGGCGGGCATGCCGAGTTCCTTCACCCGCCCGACCAGCTTGTCGATGTCGCAGGCCCCGTCGAGCAGGGAGTAATCGGTATGGAGATGCAGGTGGACGAAGTCAGGCATGGGGCTCGCTTCAATTCTATGGGCGCTGAACTGATGATGGGAAGGAATTCCGGGGTGTGGAAAACCATGCGATTGTGGATATCGCCGCCGATCCAGACTCCGCGCTCAGTACAAGTTTCGGCCGCGAGGAAGGAACGGAGAAACTGACCTACTGAAATACTGAAAAACCGATTACTTCTTTTTTTTCTTCTTCTTGTTCTTCCCTTTTTTCGCCTTTGCTGGTGCGCTCTTCGCTTTCGCCGGTTTGGCCTGTGGCTTTGGCGGCGCGGAGGGTTTCGCCGCTTTGGCGGGCGGTTTCTCCAATGGCTTTTCCACTTTGGGGGCAACCACCGGCGCGACCACGGCCGCGGGCTTGCCCTTGCCCTTCTTCGCCGCAGCTGCGGGTGCGGCCGCCGGCGCAGCAGCCTCAGCCTTGGCGCCCTTTCCCTTCCGGGGCGGAGGCGGAGGAGGCGGAGGCGGAGGCGCGTAGGGTTTGAGGAACTTCAATGTTTCCGTGCGCGAATGCAGTTTGCCGTCGAGCATCAGCAGGAACGCCTCCTGCTCGATCTTGGGATAGTCGGGCAACTGGGGCGTGATGTGCAGCTCGGTCATTTCCGGCAACGGCAGCTTTTGCCGGACCTGGCGCCACTTGCCGAAGAAGTTCTTCAGTTTCTGCGCGACCGCCTGCTGGCGCGCGGTGGCGTCCAGAAAGAGGATGGTCTCCGGTTTCGCCTCGGACAGCAGCAGCCAGGTGCGCGACGGCGTGGCCGCTTCCTTCCCGCTGAGCCTTTTCGCCAGCTTGGCCGCGTCCTCTTCCAGGTTGCGCCACGATTCCACAAACTGCCGCCGCGGGATCAACTTTTGCATATCGCGGACATCGGAATCGGGGAGCCGCCGGGTGAGGAAGTACATGACCGCGGGCGCCATGTCCACGTTGTAGCCGAATTGCATCATCTGCTGTCGCGTCTTCAGCAACTGCGACAATCCGGCGGTGTCCACCTTGGCCACCGACCAGCGCGGGTGCAGCAGTTTCAGCCACTCCTCTTTTTCCAGCGCGCGCATGATGTGCAGCGGGTCTTCTTCGTAGGCAAGGGCTTCGATCTCTTGCCCGATCGCCCGGTCGGTCATGTACTCGATGTATTTGTTTTCCTTGGCGGCGTCGAACCGCGCCTGGGTACGTTCTTCCAGAGGCCAATGGAAGCGGTGGGCAAAGCGGGTGGCGCGAATCAGCCGCGAGGGCTCTTCCAGAAAAGCATAGTTGTGCAGAACGCGGATGACCTTGGTCTCGATGTCGGCGACGCCATTGAACGGGTCGAGCAGCAGCCCGCGCGAACCGGGGTTCAGCGACAGCGCCATGGCGTTCACCGTGAAATCGCGGCGCCGCAAGTCTTCGGTGATGGTGGCGGGCGCAATGCGCGGTGGCTTGCCCGGTTTTTCGTAGGCCGCCGAATACGCCATGCCAAGTTCGGCGCGCACGTTCCCGGAAAACAGCAGGTACAGCGTCTTCGTGTCGTCGTCCACGCCCTCAATGGTGGCGCCGGCCTTCTCCAGGTCCTTCTGCAACCGGAGGGCGTTGCCCTGGACCGTCATGTCGAGGTCGCGGATGGAAAACCCGGAGATGATGTCGCGAATGGTCCCGCCGGTCAGGTAAAGGTTCATTTCCTGAGCGCGAGCAACATCCTGAACCAGGCTCACGGCTCGTTGTTGCTCCGGCGTGAGCCGGGTCTCCATGGTGTAGATGTAATCGGCCATCTTGCTCTTGGACCAGCCCGGTCCGCGCCACTCTCCTACACGCGTCCGGCCGCGTCACACTACGGGGTGACGACACCTGAAGCCTCGGACGTGTTCCGGGGGAAGCACGCCGGGACTGCTGTAAGTGACTCTTTACGTGGCACTTACGTGCGCAGCTACGCCGCCGCGAACCACCGACAATACCACAAAGGTTGACCGTTTGGCTACACATGGCTGTTAACCGCCGTTTCCGCGCCGAAAAGGTGCGAGAATTAGGTTTCCATCCGGAGTCTGGCGGCAGGGTTCGCCGCCCGTGAACATGCCTTCGACGCACAAGAAAGTCGTAGTTCGCAAGCTCAACCGTGACACGCTCAGCGGTTATGTGTCGCCGGCGGATTTTATTATCGGCGGGAAGGTCGAGGTCCTCAACACCTCCGGCAATGTCGTCAGCATCGATCTGAAAGACATCAAGGGTATTTACTTTGTTCGCGAATTCGGCGAACCCGATTCGCTGCGCAAGACCTTTACCACGCGCCCGCGCACCGAAGGTCTTTGGGTTCGCCTCCGCTTCCGTGACAACGAAGTGATGGAAGGCATGATGCCCAACGACCTGACCCTGATGGCGCCGGACGGATTTCTGATCAACCCGCCGGATACGCGCTCCAACACGCAGCGCATTTTTGTTCCGCGCACCGCGCTGGCACAACTCACGGTTCTGGCTGTCATCGGGACTGCCGGGAGCCGCCGCCGTGCCGCTGCCGCCGATGCGCGCCAGGTGCCGCTGTTCACCGAATAGCTGAGCTGTGTACCGCCGCCCGGCGACCAGTTACACTACGCAGGATCGCCTATGAAACTCTCCAAGATCGCAGACGCAGTAGGCGCTCGTCTCCACGGTGACGACCAGGAAATCACCGGCGTAGCGGGCATCGAGGAAGCGGGTCCGGGACAACTGACGTTCGTGGCCAATCCCAAGTACGCCGCCGCCGCCCGCACCACGCGCGCCTCGGCGGTGATCGTCAGCGACGATTTCCCGGCTCTCGCCGCCGCCACCCTGCGCTGCGGGAATCCTTACCTCGCCTTCGCGCAGGCGATCGAGCTCTTCTATCACCCGCCGCGACATCCCATCGGCATTCATTCCACCGCGGTCGTGCACCCGTCGGCCAAGATCGGCAAGCATGCCTCGATCGGCCCCTACGCCGTGGTTGATGAGGATGTGGTCATCGGCCACCACTGCGTGCTGCTGCCGCACGTGGTGATCTATCGCGGCGCACGTATCGGCGACAATTTTTTCGCGCACGCGCATGCGGTGGTCCGCGAATTCTGCCGGCTTGGCGACAACGTGATCCTGCAAAATGGCGCGATCATCGGGGCCGACGGCTTCGGTTTCGCCAAGGACGGCGAAGGGCGCTGGAAAAAGATTGTGCAGTCCGGCCCCGCCGTGCTGGAAGACGACGTTGAGGTCCAGGCCAATGCGTGCGTGGACCGCGCCAGCGTCGGCGAGACCCGCATCCGGCGCGGCGCCAAGATCGACAACCTCGTCCAGGTAGGTCACGCCTCCGAGGTCGGCGAGGACTCGCTGCTGTGCGCGCAGGTAGGCCTGGCCGGGTCCACCGTGGTCGGCAACAAGGTGATTCTCGCCGGCCAGGTGGGGGTTGCCGGGCACTGCAAACTCGGCGATGGCGTGGTGGCCACGGCGCAAAGCGGCATTCCCAACGACGTCGAGGCGGGCAAGATGGTCAGCGGCTACCCTGCCCTGGACAATCGGCAGTGGCTGCGTTGTGTCGCCGTCTTCAACAAGCTGCCGGAATTATCCAAAGCGGTTCGCGCCGCCGCACGTCCTGCATCCGCGGGCGTCCGCAGCAAGGATCAGAAGTAGGAACTTTCAATTCTGCCTTGCGCGCCGGGAGCATGAGCCTAGAGCCTTTTCGCCGCATCACGTATGATGGACGCCCTGCATCATGGCTGATGAGACCACAGGCGCCGGCAAAACCGTAAAACCCATACGCGTCCTTTTGCTCGACGATCTCGAGGACAATCTGATTCTGCGCTCCACCATCCTCCGCCAGAGGGGCTACCGCGTTGTCACCGCCTCCTCGATCGAGGAAGCCGAGCAGAAACTGGACGATATCGACATCGCGGTGCTCGACTACCACCTGGGAGCGGGAAAATTCGGCAGCGACGTTGCCGAATCGCTGCGACAAAAGCGGCCCCAGGTCCCCATCATCATTCTTTCCGCGACGCTGGAGAGAAAGTTTGGCGGGATCGCCGACATCCATCTCCTCAAGGGGCACAGCTCGGTGGATGACTTGCTCGGCGCGCTGCGCTCCTTTGAGGCCAAGAGCCGCGGCAAACCGGTGGTGGTGGATGCGCGCGACTTTTATTACCGCCGCATTTCGGAAGCGATCGGCGACGATGTGGTGATGGAGATTCTCGACCGCGACGGCAATTGGCTCTACGTCAACGAATATTTCGCCAAGCTCTTCGAGAAGAAACCGCATTACTTCGCCGGCAAAAACAAGTTCGAAGAATTTCCGGAGGTCGGCGAGGATTGGCGCGAGATCATCCGGACCGTAGCCGATACCCGCGAAACCTATATTGATCGCGGTTTCCGCGGACTTCCCAACCTGCCGCGCAAATCCAAGCGCTGGACGTGGAATGTGCTGGTTTTTCCCATCAAGCTGCACAACGACCACGACGGCGTGGTGATGAGCGCGCGCTTGATTGAGAAAAAAGGCGGGTGAACGCCGCCCGGCCTGCCGCGGAGCGGAAATCACAAACGGATGATCTGGTGATCGGGACAGTCGGACTTGGCCGCCTCGTATAACCTGGGAAGCAATTCGCGGCCGTGGCGCGCCAGGAACGACACGCCGGCAATCTCGCGCTCCTGCAGACTCTTGTTGGGAAACAGCACGGAGCTCAGCCAATCGGCGTGGCGGATGACTTCTTCATTGCGCCGCAGTTGCGCCTTGCCGGCGCGTGCCCGCAGCCGGCGCAACTGGTAGAGCATCTTCGACCCGGCGCGCTCCGCGGCTTCCACCAGGCTGAAGTCGAGTTTCTCCAGCGAACCCCGGACCTTTGCCACCGACGCCTGCACGGCCTCTTCGGCTGAAAGAAAATCGCCGTCCAGTTCGCCGGGAATGCTGCGCAACGCGAGCAGTTCGCGGAAAGCCTCCGGCCCGTGAAACAGGTCGGGCAGACTGACGCGGTACTTGGCCAGCAACCGCTGCGCGCGCGCATCCACCAGGGTCGCGCTGAAGCGCGGCAGGACGGGCGTCACCCGGCCCAGCACTTCCTCGTACACCACCGCGGCCTGCGCGAAGTACGCCACCTCCGCCGGCCCGCCGGTGTAGGCGATGGTAGGCAGCAGAAAATCCTGCACCACCGGACGCAACAGCACGTTGGCGCTGAAGCGCTGCGGCTCGGCCGCAATCTGCGCCAACAAATCATCCTGCGCGACGCGATCGTGGCCGATGATGAAGCCGCCATCGCGGCGGTGGATGACTTCCCTGGCGCCCTTGCGCTTCTCGAACAGCAGCGTCGAGGAAGGCGTGACCTTCACCTGCTCGTGGTAGCCGGCGGCGCGCAATTCCTTGCCGCGGGCGAGCAGCGCATTGTCAATCTCCTCCGCCCCGATAACCGCGGCGCGGTAAACCGGCTGTGCGATCTGGTGCAGCTCCGGGTCGGAGGCATCCAGCAACACCACGCCCGAGTCGCCGAACAGCCGGGCAAAGACTTGCGCGAATGCGCTTCCCAAGGTCTCGCCGGGGCGGTAAGCGTTCTTGAGCAGGGCGGTGATCTCGGTGTCGCCGAGCAGTTCCGCGGCGCGCGCCACTACGCCTTCAATCTCGGCTCCCAGGCGGACATCGCTGATCGGCGCATCGGGCGCAGCGTGCGCGTTCGTGACCGACTTCTCCAGCTTCCCTTCTGAGGTAAGCAGTCCGCTGTGGTTTACTTCCGCCAGATCGTGGTCTTCGGTGGCCAGCCAGAAGATGGGAACGCAATCCAGGCCGTGCGCGCGGGCTTGTTCCGCAATGCGTACCGCCGAGAGCGCCTTCAGCAACGAAAACAGCGGTCCGCCGAACAAGGCGACCTGTTGACCTGTAACCGCAACGGCGGCGCCCTCTCGCAGGCGGCTAATGCTGGCCAACGTCTGCTCCGAAGCGCCCAACGCCCGATTTTGCCGCTCCAGGATTGCGGCGACTCGCTCACGGCGCTGCTGGTCGTAATGCAGCGACGAGGCGACCTTCGGCAGCCAGTCGCGTTGGCGTGGGTTGTAGGAATAAAAGCGCCGTACCCGCTCAAAATCGTAGAGGAAGTCGCGGAAGAGTTGCGACGTATGCGGAATCGCGGTGAACGGGATACAGTCGGTCGGCACGCAGGTTGGATGAGCCGGCATGGGCAGCGGATACGTGAATTCGATTGTAGCCGAAGGCGTCATGGGTCCGGAAAGCATTGTCGCCAATCGGCAATCGACAATTGGCAATCAGAAATGGTTTTGTGTTTCACGGCGCTGAATCGGCTTATCCCTTCAGATCATCCAATACATTGACTTCCAATCAGTTACTGCCATAATTGGAAGTAGCTCTTTGACAGCAGAACCCTTGTGTACAGCTCTCCGCCGGCCTCAGGGCCGTTCGTGGTGGAGGGCATAGCGAGGGATCTGCCGCTCATCACCGAATGGGGGCGTCACGGCTTCGACGGAGATGCTTGCGGCAGAGAGGCATACCGGGGTGCACACACCCGTAATCGCGTGCAAAACCAATAATTGCCAACCAAACACTGGCATACGCTGCTTAATTAGTTAAGTAGCCGTCCTCCGCGGCTTCGCCTACGGGCCGTGAGCGGGCGTCGCACAGTAGGCTGGCTTCCGCGTGCGGCCCGAGCGCGGCAGCGAGATGCAGGGCTAGCGGCTCGCGTTTCTTGTCGTGTTCTGACCGCGGGCGGCGAACGTTTCCCTTGAGTGGGAAGCATGAACGCGAATAAGTATGTAGGCTCTCTGCCAGTGACAGCTTCGGACGCGGGTTCAACTCCCGCCGCCTCCACCATCTTTTCTACCTCTGTTTTCAATCAGTTGACCGGACGCTTTTGTCCGTCCATCAGGCACACGAGACGTGACCGGCGAATGCGGCTATGCTGCGTCGCGCTCAGTGCGCCTTCACCGAAAAGAACCCACTCACGTTCTCCCACAGCAATTGCGGGAAGGTCTTGTCGAGATAGGAGCGGATGGAGACGTAGCACTGGTCGCAGCCGTTGGTGGGGGTGAACTCGGCCGCCATGCGCGCATACTCCTCCAGCCGGTAACGCTGGAAGACCATGGAGCAGGGTTGCAGCCAGCCGTCGCTGGTCACCACCAGGAAGCGGTGCCCGGCCTTGCAGCCCGGCATCCCGCCCTGCTCGAAGAAGCGCCGGGTGGAGGCCAGGGTGCTGGGCGAGTTCACGATCCAGTTGGTGTGGTCGCGGCGGGCCTCCACTGCATCCAGCTCACGGTTGAGTGCAGCCAGTTGCTCGGGCGTGGTGAGCGAGTAGTCACGGCAGCCGGTGCGGCGCGCCGAATACGAGCTGTAGCAGATATTCACGCCCCACTCCCGCGCCTTGTCCGCCAGCCGGCTGATCTCGCCGACATTCTCGCTGGTGATGCAGGAATTCAGCACGATGTCGTCGTAGCCGTGGCGCGCCAGCCGTGGCACGATGTCGCTGAGATGCCCGTAGAGCCCAGGATGGCGGCGAAAGGTGTCGTGCCGTTCGTCGGGAAAATCCAGGCTGACGGAGAACTGGTCCACGCCTGCCTGGTGAAGCGCCAGGTACAGGTCCTCCGTCATCTCCGACCAGTTGGAGACCAGGATGGTGTAGGGCACGCCCGCGCCCGCCTTGATGCTGCGCACGATCTCCACCACGTCCGGGCGCAGCAGCGGCTCGCCGCCCGACACCTGGACCACGCATGGTCGCAGTACTTTCATGTAGCGGCGGTAGTCGGCGGGCTCCAGTTGGCGCGAATCGTCCCTGGGGCCGCCGTGATCGCAGTGCTTGCAAAAGCATGTGCAGGAGTCGGTGACTTCGAAGGAGACGACGATGGGGCGGCCGGCCGGCCAGTTCCGCGAGCCTCGCCCGATGATGTGCAGCGAATCGACGAAGGAAACCTTGCGCATGCGACGTGATCACCTCGTACATTGGTGCGCGAAACTGATGCTATTCCCGATCACAGACCTCGCGCAATCTCAAACCGCTTACCCCGTTCCCACTGCAGGAAGCCCGGCTGCACGGCTGTAATCGCATTCGCGACCAGCTCCGCGAGGCCACCACATAGGATCCGGTTCTTTTCCCAAGGCGCGTGCTCCGCCAGCAGATCGCACAACTGCGTTTTGCAGTTGCCGCAGGGCGCGCACTCCGCCCACGGATTCATCTCGCGGAACTGCGGGCAAAGGCGGCGCAGGACCTCGCGCTGCGGTTCCACCACTCCGCGCCGCACCAGCCCGCTGGCTGGACCCAAGGCGGAGGAGAAGTAGTGAGAACGGCTGTGGGTGTTATCGCCAGTTACCGGTTCGCCGCTGTCTGGCAAGCCCGTTATACGTCCACTTGACTGCAAGACCTGTCGTGCTCGCCGCTCGCCCTCCTGATGCGTTCGCGCTTGCATTTCCGGAGCAGAATGCCGTACACGTTTCTGTGCGGCATTTCAACAGAACCATGCCGCAAGGGGAGCGTTCCATGAAAGTTCATGGCCGCGTTCGCGCCGCGATGGCGCTGATCGCGCTGTCGGGCCTGGCATTGTGCGTGGCAACGTGCGTGGCGCAGGCGCCACCGCAAGCGCAGTATCCTGCCTTGCCCAGCGAAATCCCCTCCAAGTTCCAGGCGGTTACTGACAGCTTCGACTATGTCCGGCGCGAGGCGATGATTCCCATGCGCGACGGCGTCAAGCTGCACACGGTCATCCTTGTTCCCAAGGGCGCCAGCCACGCCCCGATCCTGCTTACGCGCACTCCGTACGATGCCAACCGGCTGACCAGTCACGCGCAGAGTTCGCATCTCGCGCCGATTTTGGACGGCTACGACAACGCCACCGACGTCATCGCGGATGGCGGTTACATCCGGGTCGTCCAGGATGTGCGCGGCAAACATGGTTCCGAGGGCGACTACGTGATGAACCGCCCACTCCGTGGCCCGCTGAACCCTACGCCGGTGGACCATGCGACCGACACCTACGACACGATCGATTGGCTGGTGAAGAACGTTCCCGAAACCAACGGCAAAGTGGGCATCCTCGGCATCTCGTATAACGGCTTCCTGCCCCTGATGGCGCTCATCAATCCGCATCCCGCACTCAAAGTTTCCGTGCCCATGAACCCCATGGTGGATGGCTGGATGGGCGACGACTGGTTTCACAACGGCGCATTCCGTGAACAGGGCATGGGCTACATCCACGACCAGGAGGCGAGCCGCGATTCCCGCGTGAAGTGGTGGACCAGCCACTTCGACATGTATGACGAGTTCCTGCAGTTCGGCTCCGCCGGCGAACTCGGCCGCCGCCACGGGCTGGAGCAGGTTGGGTTCTGGCGCAAGATACTCGAGCACCCGAGCTACGACGCCTTCTGGCGAGACCAGGCAGTGGATCAACTGCTTGCCCGGGAACCGCTCAAGGTGCCGGTCATGCTGGTGCACAGCCTGTGGGACCAGGAGGACATCTACGGCGCGATCGCCGTTTACAAGGCGATCAAGCCGAAGGACACGAACAATAACACAGTGTTCCTCGTCCTTGGCCCCTGGCATCACGGGCAGGAGATCCGCGACGGCAGCAGTCTCGGCGACGTCAAGTTCAACAGCGATACTGCGCTCTATTTCCGTGAGCACATCCTGGCGCCATTCCTGGCTCACTACCTGAAGGACGAAGCTCCCGAAGCTGCCATTGCTCCCGTCAATGTATTCGAAACGGGGACGAACCAGTGGCTACGCTTGCCGGCGTGGCCGGCGGGTTGTACGAGCGGCTGCACCGTGCGTCCGACGCCGCTCTACCTCGACGCCGGTCTGAAACTGAGCTTTACTGCGCCCAAGGCGGACGACGCGGCATTTGATGAATACGTCTCTGACCCCGCCCGGCCTGTCCCGTTCCGCTTGCGGCCTATCGACTCGAATTTCTCTAGCCACGGGAAGCCGTGGTCGCAGTGGCTTGCCGATGATCAGCGCGAATTCTCCAGCCGCACCGACGTGTTGACCTTCGTCTCCGACCCCCTGACCGCGCCGGTCAAGATCAGCGGTCAACCGGTCGCCAATCTCGTTGCCTCCACCAGCGGGACCGACTCGGACTGGGTGGTGAAGGTGATCGACGTTTACCCGGACGAGGTTGCCGCGCAGCCCGCGATGGGCGGATATCAGCTCATGGTCTCTGCCGATATCTTGCGTGGCCGCTATCGCGAAAGCCTGGAAACAGCGAAGCCGATCGCTCCTGACAAGCCGCTGGTCTATCGCTTCACACTGCCGACTGCCAACCACGCTTTCCTTCCCGGCCACCGCATCATGGTGCAGGTACAGTCGAGCTGGTTTCCGCTGTACGACCGCAACCCGCAGACCTTCGTGCCGAACATGTTCTGGGCGAAACCGGAAAATTACGTGAAAGCCGTACAGCGCGTCTACCACGCCCCCGGCCAGGCCAGTTTCATCGAACTACCCATGGTGAGCACGCCATAGGACTGGCGTTCTGGCTTGCGTTGCGCAAAATCAAGAGCTGAATACACCGTCGTGGGCGTTCACCCTTTCTCATCTTGAAACCAGAATTTGAGATAAGGCCTGCCTCCGTCTCAAAACCGTGCGACGTGTATCACCGCCCGGTCGAGGAGGAGCGACCCCACTAGCGCTTGCGAAAATTGCGTAAAGCAAGATTACGGTGGTAATCACCACGCCGTACTCCACCTTCCGGGAAAAGTTTTACCCGTTTCGGGATTCCATAAGCGCTTTCGTGGTCAAGAGTTACGTGACAAAACCCCATTTTCAGAATTAGGTCCGGAAACGGGACTCACGGCGACTCGCGTGCAATCTGCGAAGGCGCAAACAAGAAATCTGAGGATTTCGGCATGCGTTGTCGCGCACTCGTGCTGCTTATCGCGTTCGGAGGTTTGGCACTGGCCCGTTGCGATGCGGCGACGGCCACCACTACACAGACCCTGACTGCCGCCATCGGCGCGCTCGCGAAGGTATCTGTTCCCTCCGGGCTTGCCCTCTCGCCGACCGGAACTTTCTTCAGCCCGTTTACTGCCTCCATGACGATGAATTACAAGGCTCGTACCACCTCTTCCGGGAGCGGAAACATAACCACGAAGGCGACAGCGGATTTCACGCCCAGCGGCGGACCCTCGATTTCCTCCGGCCAGCTTACGTACACCTGTTCGGGAGCCACGCTCGGCACCACTTGCTCTAGCACGCTGACGGTTTCGACCACCTCGGCGACCAGCGTGATCAGCCTGCCAGCATCCGCCTGCACGGGAGGAGGAGCGCCGTGCAGCACGGCGAATCCCAATTCGGTATCGCTTGGATTCAGTCTCACGAACAGTCCTGGGTCTTCGACTGGGACGTACCAGGTCACCCTGCAGTTTACGGCGAGCGCAATTTGAAACAAACCAACCAAAGGTAAGGAGAACAACCAGAATGAAACGTCTTAGTGTCTTAGCCGTCCTGGCAGTGTTGTGCATGAGCTCGTTGAGTTATGCGCAGTTTGCCAGTACCGGCACAACCACACTTGCGGTGACGGTGGGGCCCGAAGCAGCTATTCGGATCGATACCGCCAGCACCGCATTAACTGCCTCGGGTACGAATTTTGCCAACCCATACTCGGGAACAACCAACTTCACCTACAAAGTCCGCACCACGAAAGTCGGCGGCAGCGGCACGATCACGCTGAAGGTCACCACCGACTTCGCTGGCGCCGGCGGTCCCTCGGTCGGGACTCCTCCGACGGCGGGCGACGCCCTGACCTACACCTGTTCCGTTGTCAGTGTGGGCACGGCTTGCTCGGCCCCGGTAACCGCGTCCACCGCCTCATCCACCAACGTGCTCACCTTCGGCGCCGACGCAAAGTCGCCGATCGCTGGTGACCCGGGCTCGGTCGTATGGTCGCTGACCAACGATCCGGTGTATTCGACCGGCTCGTACAACGCCACGGTGACTTTCACCGTGAGTGCGGCCTGATCGGCCACGGGAGAGACCATGCGGAAACGCTCACTTGCGTTGCTGTGGGTCTTGCTAATGCCAGCTGGGTTGGCGCGTGCGGCATCTCCGCTACCGCTCCAACCCGCTTTGGCATTGCCGCGAATCGTACTGGGCTGGTTCGCCGTGAGCGTCACCAGCTTTACGGCTACGCCGAGTCCCATATCCATTGCCGCGTCCGATCCCGACACGAATCCTACGCCCAGCGCGTCGGCGACCTTGCGGTGGACTCAGGCCGGCGCCACCATCAACAGAACCTGGAACGTGAAGGTCACCGCTCCTGCTTCTTTTCCTGGTTGTTCGACGGTGCCCATTTCGGCCGTGACGATTACCTGCGACAGCGTCTCCGCGACCAATACAGGAGGCGGCTGGACTGGCACGTGTGCCGGCTCGGCGACGCTCAACACCACGGGTGTCACCTTCGCCAGCGGAACTGAGGGCAATAGCTCGAGCAGGAACCTGACCGTCAACCTGCACTACAACCTGGCGGATTCCTGGAAATATATAGGTGGATCATGTTCATTAAACTTAACCTACACCGTCACTGCCAACTAGCCATCGCCTGCCTCATGCTGGCCGCGAGCGCTACGCTGGCGCATGCGCAGATTGGTCTGGGATTGGCGCCCATGCGCCTGGAGTTTCGCCTTGCGCCCGGTCAGCAACAGTCCGGCACGCTGAACCTCAGTAACGACTCCGGCACGAAAGTCCGTATCCGTTCGGAGTTGTTGGACTTCTTCGTTGACAGCACCGCGACTCCGCAGTTTGAACGCGATCTCACTCAGGAAGCCGCTTATTCCTGCCGCTCCTGGCTGATGGTCAATCCCATGGAGACGGAAGCCATGGCTGAAATTCAACTACCGGTTCGCTTCACGATCAGGGTTCCAGAAGGCGTGAAGGAAGGCAGCTATCACTGTGCTGCGGGGTTCGTCACCTTGCCGCCGGCGGACCAGGTTCAGACGACGGGAATCCGTACCGCCGTTCGGGTGGTCACCGCGTTCTACGTCGTGGTTGGGAACCCCACGGTGGATGGAGGCCTGAAGCTCATCCAGATCGAACCAATAAGAAATGCCAAACCGGACGGAGCCGTCCTGCAGGCCGTGGTGGTGATTGAAAATCGCGGCCATATGCACTTCCGACCCAAGGGCACACTCACCGTGTTGGACGCCAGCGGCAACACCGTGGAAACCAAGGACTTTCAGAACTTGCCCGTGCTTCCCGAACGCGAACAACGATTTCTTTTCCCTCTTAGCACAGACGTGCGCACCGGCGCCTACAGGCTACGGGCCCGCGTGGACCTGGGGACCGGAGAAATTCAGGAAGCCAGCGCGGTGGTTGCAGCGAAGAAACCGTGAGCTATGATTTCATCACCGGACGCGTCGCTTCTTTGGCGATGCTCGTACTTTCAATGGCGGTGGCGTGCAACCTTCCGGCTGCTGGTCAGACTGCCGGTGAAGCCGACGTTGCGATTCAGGCGTACTACTCGGAAGGTAACAACCAGCCAGTCGTAGATACCGCCGGGACCAGCGTCGCGTTCCGCAATTTCATTCCTCACCTGGGCATGCTGAAGGGTAGTTTTCAAGGCTGGAGCAATGATGGCGAATTCCGCACCGGCGACAACTTCCTCGAATTAAGTGGGGTCGCATTTCTCGACCGGCATTGGACTTTCACCGGCGGCGATTTTCGTCTTTCCACCAACTTAGTCCAAAATCCGTTTATGAACTTATATACCCCCGATATAAGTGCGCGAGGATTCCGCGTGCAAGCCACTCGGGGTGATCGCACCTACACCTTCTTTGCGGGGAACGAGACTTTGTTGCAGGGACCCAGGATCCCTTTCCGAATTCGCGTGCCACAGAACGTTGTCGGTGGTGCAGTTCAGCAGAACCTGGGGACCCGATTGGAGATTGGCTTTCGTTTTCTTCACCTGTCGGCCGATTCCGCACCGGCGCAGCCACTGTTGATCACGACGCGGACCTTTGATTCGGTCAATATCTTCATCATTCAGGGCTTGTACAAGGTCCGCAAGCACCTGACGTTCTATGCGGAAGCGGCGAATTCGATGGTCGCAGGAGGGGCAGATCCTCCGCGACATCCTGTGTCGGTGTTCTTGGGGCCAATGTGGCAATCCGACACGCTCACAGTTCGCGCCAACTACGTCTATCAGGGCGCCGCTTATCTGCCCCTCCCCGGATACTTGGTGGGGGACCGTCGCGGACCTTTCATCGACGTGCAGTACCGGCCGCGGCGCTCGATCGAACTGCATGGTTCGGCGAGCCGATATTCGAACAACCTCGATGCCTCCAGCCAAGTGCCGACGTTACAGTCTTCAACCTATTCGAGCGGCATCTCTTGGACTCTGCCCTGGAAACTCACCGCCAACGGAGATGTCACAGTCATCCACCTACGCGCCGCTGGAGGCAATGATGTTGATGTCCTCGACTCACCGAATGAGCGCCAGGTCACTCTGAGTCTCGCCCGGCCACTGGGCCGTCAGACGCTGAGGTTTTCCTTCTTTGACCTGAACGTGCAGTCGAAGAACACCGTCCAGCGGCAGCAAGCCGATGAAATTGAAGACACGCTCGCATGGCGCCACTTCACGTTCGCCGGAGCGGTGCGCATGCAGCGCGCACTCGACCAGAGCTCCCGCAACACATTGTTCTTCCGCACCTCAGCGCAATTGAACCTGAAACAAGTGTCGGCTTATGCGCAGCTTCAGAAGGGCACCGATCTCATCAGCCGCACCCTCTTTGCCACCAATTCCTTTAGCTCGA